>DTPJ01000531.1 GCA_011334435.1 Candidatus Poribacteria bacterium
ACAAAATATAACATCATTGATATAAAAGCGACTTTCTTCATATTAAATCCCCATCCTCTTTCAGATCACAGTCAATAATGTTTTAGAACTCCTTTATATAAATTACTAAAGTTTGGACAATTTCGAGTTAAAAAACGTTGTTAGCCAATCAAATTTACTTTTATTAGAAAGAGAAAATCTTAAAATCCTCCTTTATCCCCCTTTTTCAAAGGGGGAAAGACAAAAGAACCTTTTTCAAAGAGTTAAAAAGCCATTTTTTTCAAAGGGGGATGCCTAAAAGTCTCCCTTTGGAAAAGGGAGATTTAGAGGGATTTTCTAACTAAATATGCAATTATAATTTGTAAATTGTCCAAAGTTTAGTTATATAAATTAGCAATAATTATGCCAATAAGATAGTTTTGGTAGTCAGTTTTTAGATCAGAGATTTATCAAGCTGAAACATTGGGCTTTTATTAACTATCTGCTATCAATTGAAAACTAATAACTTCTCTGTCAGTGACAAATATTTGTTGTGAGAAATCAGAAATCTGACGTTTGATCGTAAAAATATGTTTATATCAGTTTACTAATTCACCATTAGTTTTTTAGTGATACTTTATCATACGAGAAATCGGGATACTGATAGTCAAAATATTACAAAACATTGTGCAGGAAGGAACATTCATTGATAAGAGTGATCAAAGAGAAGATAAGAGATTCTTGGATTAATTTCAGGTTTGACTCATTATTTACCTTGAATTATATGTGCTTTTATGAGGTGTAAAAAAGCTGATGTTGAATCAGAGTTAGGGAATTTCTGATGAAGCCTCATTTTTTTGGATTCTTATCATAGCCTACCATAGCGAAAGTTATAGCAAAAATGATAAATTTAACCTTTTTCTTTGAATGCTAACGCACCAGTGGGACAAGATTCTACACATTCTCTTGCGACTTTTTGAAGCCCTTTCTCAATTGTTTGATTAAAAGGCACGCCGACCCTTACGTTGAATCCCCGTCCTATGAATGTAAGCCCTAATGGCTCTTTTGCCGATGAAGCTATCTTTATGCAAAGTCCACAGGATATGCATTTACCAGATTCATATATGACAATATCATGCTGATTTTGTTGCTCAAATTGTCTTCTTTCGCCTCTATATCTGTTTGGATTTGCGTTGTAAATGTCAGAATATATTCTTAATTTGCAACTGTCAGCCTTTCGGCAATCACAATGTAAGCATCTAAGCGACTCAAGAACCGCCTCCTCATCAGAGAAACCGAGATTATCTTCCGGACATAGACGAACAGTTTTTCCACCAATCCCAGACGGTTCATATCTTTGATCTTGACTGGCATTTTTCGCGAAGATTTTCATTTCGCTATCAGACAATTTCCCTATCCTTGTTGTAAAAGCCTTGCGAATACCTATCACAGGTAAATCTGATAGATATTGATCTATTGAATTAGCGACAACTTTTCCATCGGCAACAGACCTAACAGCCATGTTAGCTTTTCTTCCAACCGCGTTTCCAGCTACGAACAATCCCTTAATTTTGGACTGCATACTTTGCCTGTCAATAGCTAAACCTTTAATAAACGAATCATCTGTTTGTCCTGTGGCGATAACGACAGCGTCAAATTTTGAAAGTAAAGACTCAACTTGCGTCTCAATGTCTATTTTTGTATTCGGTTTAAATTCTAAACCAAGTTTTATGATAGTTTCAATCTCCATATCAACAACATATTTAGGAAGACGATCATCTGGAACTTTATAACGTAACGCTCCGCCGAGTTTCTCGTGATCGTCAAATATCGTGCAATTGTAACCTTTTTTCATCAAAAAATAAGCTGATGATAGCCCTGCAGGACCTCCACCGATTATGGCTACCTTTTTGCTATTAGACGTTAAGCAATTTGGCAGATATTGGGACTCAGATAATAGATCAACATCAGCTACATATCGTTTTAGCAAACAGATTGAGACGGGATCATCATAATCGCCTCGCCTACATCCTTTTTCACAAGGAGCAGGGCAGATCCGTCCAAGAATAGCAGGGATTGGTATATCTCTTTTAACTGTGGCAATGGCTCCCCGAAGATCGTTGCTTATGATCTGACGTATCATCAGAGGTATATTCATCTCCGCAGGACAGATACTATTACAAGGGGAAATGCAGTCGCCGACGTGATCGCTGAGCAATAATTCCAAAGCGGTTCGTCTTGCCTCATGTATTTCTGATGTTTCGCTTTCAACGACCATGCCATCTTCAGCCTTCGTTGCACATGAGGGAACAATGCGATCACGAGCCTTTACAATGCAAACCATGCAGGATGTTGATGGTGGGTATTTTTTCATAAAACAAAGGGAAGGTATGTCAATATTAGCTTTTTGAGCGACATCAAGGATTGTCTCCCCTTGCTGAAAGTCACAAGATATTCCATCAATGATTAATTTTGGCATTGCTAAATCTTTTCATTTCATCGGTAATTAGTCAGTAACGAGTTAAAGCACTGAGAATCAAGCACTTTTCACTCGTTACTGAACAATCATTA
>DTPJ01000673.1 GCA_011334435.1 Candidatus Poribacteria bacterium
CTATGGATAGACTTTTTTGAAATTTAAAAGGAGGTTTTATGATAGATTTTCATGTCCATATAGGAAACTTATATAGGGCTTCATATCCAAATAAAATAGGCTTATCCGTCCATCAACTCATAGAGAGGATGAACAGAGAGGGGAACAAGATAAGTGTTTTGTTGCCACTTGAAAGTCCAGAGGGGGCTAATGGTTATTTCCTGACTGAGCAGGCAATTGAGGCAAGAGATATGTATCCTGAAAGGCTTATAGCTTTTATGTGCGTTGATCCAAGAATGCCGAACTATTTGTCGCTGATAGATGTGTTCGTCAAAGTTTATGGTTGTAAGGGATTGGGCGAACATATCAACTCGCTTGCCTTTGATGACCCGAGAAATAAAGCGATCTATGCGAAATGTGATGAATATGGTCTGCCGATAGATTTTGAGATAAATACTAACTACTGCTATGATGAAGTAGGACTGCCAAGATTAGAGGCATGTC
Organism: Candidatus Poribacteria bacterium; assembly: GCA_011334435.1. Lineage (GTDB taxonomy): Bacteria > Poribacteria > DTPJ01 > DTPJ01 > DTPJ01 > DTPJ01. The sequence goes on from DTPJ01000673.1 coordinate 484, forward strand.
TAAAAGAGTTTAAAAACGTCAAATGGTGCGGCCATGGACCTGGTTTTTGGTCGGCTATATCAGGAGACGATCCCAGAGGCGGATACCCTCCAGAGAAAATCAAACCAAATGGTGCATTGGATAGGCTTCTAAGCGAATATGATAACCTATATGCCGACATATCAGCGGGATCAGGATATAATGGACTGACACGCGATCCCGAGTTCACTATTGGATTTGTTCAAAGGCATTGGCGAAAGCTTCTGTTTGGGTCAGATTATATGGGACATGATCAGCCTATCCCACAGGTTGAATGGCTTAAAAACATTGATATAACGCCAGAAATGCGTTATGCTATCGCGGAAGGAAATGCACGAAAAATATTAGGACTTGATTAACTTAAAGGTCAGAAGATAAGATTAACGAATCTTGCATCTTCTGATCTTAAATCTCAAAATCAATGCGACAACAATGAAAAGAATGTCACAATGATAAAGAAGATAGTCAAATTGAATATCGCAAGGATACCATTAAAACGTCTCATATTATTCTCCTTTATAGATCATTTTTGTTAATTTTCAACGTAACATACGAGATTTAATCTCGCCCCATTTACCAACGATTTTGTTATCCAAATTAGAAATTGCACTGGAAAAGTTCAATTCTCCATCGGGGAGTTTTTCTGGTTCAAAAGCGCCACATCCTCCGCCTCCATCTCTAAGCATCCCAAATCCGCTTTCATAAAACGGTAGCCATTTCCCCTTTGCATAAATTACCCTTGAATTCCAGCCTGAAATACCAACTTCGGATAACTCTGATATTGCCTTAATATCGTCATCTCCAACATTATTTACTATGTTATTTGCTCTAAGCCAGTTAAGTTCGGTCTTCATAGCAGATTTGAAGTCAAACTCGCTTTTCTTTATGTCTATTGCTTCTACAAGATTATCTGTATTATATTTAGTTAGGTTAGATTCAAGTTCCTTTAAGACTTTTTCGTCTAATCCAAGAGACTTAATTATCTTTTCAAGTTCCGATTTTATTTCGTCAGTTAGAAATTCCGCATTTGCAATTACAAGGCTAATAGATAACTTTCTTTCACCGGCTTTGAGAAATTGCGACATATTGAAGGTCATATCGCCCTTTTTCATATATAGATTGATCTGAAACTCTGTTCTTTCCACTGTAACATCATAGCCAAGCGATCTTATAAACTGCTCATCAATCTGATTAATACTCGTATATTCTACAAGCAATCCAGATGTGATATGTGAAATAATAATTGTTTTTGTCGGTATTTGTATTCTAACACTCAATCCTTTAAGAATATTCCCATCTCCGAGATCAGCATTGATTTTTGAAAGCATAACTGCGATCCGTTTATCAAAATGAGAACGATAGATTATAACGTCATCTTCTATAATGACATTATGGGCATCTTCTATCGGTTTAAGATTATAACTTATATTCGGCTTGTTAAGGACAACTTCTGTCGCAAAGTGATCAAGCGGATCAAAACATGCGGAAGATGAAAGCGTGAAGACAAAACATAACATCATTGATATAAAAGCGACTTTCTTCATATTAAATCCCCATCCTCTTTCAAATCACGGTTAACAATGTTTTAGAACTCCGTTATATAAATTAGCAATAATTATGCCAATAAGATAGTTTTGGTAGTCAGTTTTTAGATCAGAGATTTATCAAGCTGAAACATTGGGCTTTTATTAACTATCTGCTATTAATTGAAAACTAATAACTTCCCTGTCAGTGACAAATATTTGTTATGTAAATCAGAAATCTGACGTTTGATCATAAAAATTGCTTATCCCAGCTATGATTGGTCTTGACATATGCCAATGTTAGTGATATACTTTTTTATGAAAATCTTCATGAAATTAGTTTTATCTGTAAAAATGGGATTGGAAATCTGAAATTAGCTACGAGGGCTAGTGGTGGAATGGCATACACGATGGACTTAAAATCCTTCGCTCTTCATGAGCATGAGGGTTCAACTCCCTCCTAGCCCACTTAGAGCAAAAGAATTTTTTTAATAAAGGAA
>DTPJ01000453.1 GCA_011334435.1 Candidatus Poribacteria bacterium
CAGACAAAAGATAAGCCGATTGAACAGTCAGTCAAAATCCAAGATGAACGGATAAATTATGTAGATATTCAGCCAACTATTGTCACAAATAATGTCATTAAAACATCGGACAAAATAGATGACATTGACCAAGTCAAGATAAAATCAAATCCTGTTATTATGGATAATCAAAAGATGACAGATAGAGCAGATGAACTCAAAGAGCAAGAGGTAAATGTATTAATAGACAAACCAAATGAGAGCCAAAGCGAGAATACAGAAACGCAGACAAAAGATAAGCCAATTGAGCAGATAGCCAATACAGATAATAACAAAATATTTATTAGCTATAATAAGACCAATCAAAATGAGCAGGTAATCACAAAGAACAACGATTCTAAACACAAATTATTTAATTACACCGAGATTGCTACACAAAATATAGATAATGATAATTTTGAAATTCCTCTAAGACTTGATCTGCAACAAAGAGAAGATATTAAACTATCAGTAGATAAACCTCAAAGTCCGACAAATACGAATCCTAATACGATGTCAGAAACTTTTAAGGAATTGAATATATCAAGTATCAATTATTATAAACCAAATAACATAAAAAATGAGCGAATAAACGATAAAACAGATAATTCAATCATAGATTTAAATATCCAGCAGTTAGATACAAATTCAAAGCAAAATGTTAAGCCTAACATTACTCTTGGAAATATTCAGACAATTAAATTTCTTGCAGATCAAAGACAGGGGAAGACTGCATTTGTTGCAGAAACAATACCAAGAATAGAAAATAAATTAGAGAATATAACAACAACATCTTCTGATAATAAGGAAAATGGAAAAGCTAATCCAGAGGCATTCTTTAAAAATATTGAAACTCCAACTCAAAAAATAGTAAATGAGCCTGTTTTTATGGTTCAGAAGATAGATAATGGAACAGTCCAAAAAGATGTTGACATAAAATCCAAAATTTTGGAATTGCCAGAAAAAGTGGTTGAATATATTAAAACGATAAAGTCATACAACGATTTAAAACCGCATTCAGTTGTTATTCATCTTGATCCACCTAATTTAGGAAAAATAAGGCTAAAAGTCATGATGAACAATAATAACATTAGGGCAGAAATGAACATTGCTAATTCTATAACAAAGGAGATGATAGAGGCACAATTGCCTGAAATAAGAAAAGGACTTATGCAACATAATATACAACTTTCTGAATTTAATGTAATGTTAGACAACAATAATCCAAGACACAACCAGAGTTTATCGCAACAAGAGAAATGGTCAACACAGACATGGCTTTATGATCGCAATAATGGGAATAAAGGCAATGAAGAACAAAAGAGACGTTATATGAGGTTTATAAACAATAATTCGCTTGTTGACCTCTTAACATAGGAGGAGGTTATGAATATCAACGTTGTAAAAACAACAGGGGCAACATACAAATCAGAACAGGATATACCGAAAGCAGGTGAGAAACTCGGCAAAGAGGATTTTTTAAAGCTATTGGTAACACAATTGCGCTATCAAGACCCAACTAAACCGATGAGTAATGAGCAGTTTATCGCACAAACTGCGGAGTTTTCATCCCTTGAACAGATGCAAGAGATGAATTCAAACATAAGGGCTTTTATTGAGTCTCAGCAAAGGATAAGCAAGGCTTCTGCTATATCACTTATCGGCAAGAATGTAACGGTTAATAAATCTGCATTTTCTTTATCATCAGATAAGGCATCAGCTAACCTAACTTATAATTTGCCCGAAGATGCGGAAGTTACTATCACGATTTTTGACTCTTTGAATAAGGTAATAAGAAGCGATAATTTAGGGAAACAGAATGCAGGAACACATAGCTATCTTTGGGATGGCAAAACTAATCAAAATAACCATGCAGGCAAAGGAGATTATAGCTACAAAATTACTGCAAAAGGCGCCGATGGCAAAGAGATTGTGACAAATAATATGGTCTCTGGACAGGTTAACGGAATATCTTTTGAAGGCAATGATCTTCTTTTGAATATCGCAGGCTCAGTTTATACTTTGTCAGCATTAGTCAAGGTTCTGCCAGACTATATAGGGGGATAATTATGGTAAACAAGATCACTTATGTTAATGGTAGTGAGCTTTCAAAGGGCATTCAAAGGAATCAGAAAAATACAAATGGAGGATTTGCAGAAGTTCTTGAGAATGCCAAAAATGAGATGGAGGTGAAGCTATCTGCTCATGCACAGGAACGACTTAAACAACAAAACATAAACATATCTCCACAGGATCTTAGTCGCATAAATGATGCGGCAAATTTAGCGGAGAAAAAGGGAGCAAAAGAATCCCTAATGCTTTTGGATAATGTCGCACTCGTTGTGAATATCACAAATAGGACGATAATAACGGCGATAGACAAAACAAGACAAAAAGATAAAGTATTTACTAACATAGACAGCACAATAATATTATAAGAAGGTTGGACCTCATAAGAGGAGACCTTATGGATCATCTCTCGCCTAGAGATGATTAATAG
>DTPJ01000122.1 GCA_011334435.1 Candidatus Poribacteria bacterium
ACTAAGCGATGGCACATTTACAATATCTTTTGCAAATAGCGGAGTGCCTCATGCGATATTCGTAGTTGACGATCTTGAAAATGTTGACGTAGTAAAATTAGGCAGAGAAACACGCTATCATAAGGATTTCTCACCAAAAGGCACGAATGTCAATTTTATCAAAGTCAGGGATAAAAACAATATAGATATAAGGACTTATGAGCGAGGCGTAGAAGATGAAACGCTTGCATGTGGAACAGGCAGTATAGCGTCTGCAATAGTGGCATCTGCTTTGAATATGGCGGAATCGCCAGTGACTATGCACACTTGGGGCGGTTTCAAATTAAAGATATATTTCACAAGCCAACCTAATGGTGCAACAGATGTCTATCTTGAAGGCGATGCGAGGATCGTATATAAAGGCTACCTGACCGAGGAGGCTTGGAATTATTGAAAAGCAAAAATCTCATTGAAAACGGCGATTTTAGCAAAGGTAACATCGGTGAAATGCCCGATGGCTGGCAAGTCGTCTGTCCTAATCCAGTGCTTGCTCCAACATTCAAGACGGTCAAATTCGGATCGGAAAAGCCTTTATTGATGGCAGAAGGCAACGGAAGGCAAGAATGCTTTGGATATGTTCGCAATGCTGTTCAACTTGAATCAAACAAGACCTATCGTATGCAGGTCAGATTGAAAATGGAAGGCATTGACAATCTTAACCGAAATGCTGTCCATGGTATTTTCGGCAGATTCAATGACGGTATATTTGAATATAAAAAAGATGGAGAATGGATAATCGGCGAAAACTGTTTTGATACGCCTGATAATGTTGAAAACTCAGAAGTCCGGATTTATTTTCGGTTTAGCCCTCATGGCAAAATCTATTGGGATTATGTGTCAATCCAAGAATGTGAGCCAATAGTGCCTCGCTATGTCAAAATCGCAGTCAGTTGGGGAACTGGCGATATTTCGCACTGGTCAGAATGGCTTGATTATGCGGGCAAACATAACGTTGATGTCGCATTACTTCCTGAGATGTTCAATGGCAAAGCTGTTAAAGATGCAGAACCGATAGACGGAGAAACTGGGACTTTTATTTCAAGAAAAGCACGTCAGTGGAATATGCTTGTCTGCGGATCGTTTTACGAAAAACGCGGCGATATTGTCTTAAATTCTGCCCCATTATTTGACCGCAAAGGCAATTTAATAGGCGTATATAGCAAAAATCAACTTTATGATCCAGAAGAAGATGAAGGGGCAACTCCCGGAATAGGTTATCCAGTCTTTGAAACAGATATTGGAAAAATTGGCACTATTATATGCTATGATAGTTGGTTTCCAGAGACTACCAGACTATTAGCTTATAAGGGAGCAGAGTTGATACTTTTCCCGAATGCAGGTTATTATATAAGCCTTATGCCAGCAAGGGCTTCCGATAACGGAGTATGGATAGCTGTCAGTAGCCTTAATTGTCACGCAGGAATATGGGATTCTGGCGGTAACCGAGCAGGCGAAGAACAACCAGAAGCGACAATATATGTTCCATCATCAATAGTTGATTATGAAAAAGATGATTCTGTGCGAATAATTACCGCTACTGTTGATATTAGCAAGCGATTAAGCCCGCATTGGTGGGGAGGTCCTATGCGATCTGCTCCCGGTGGAAGACGATGCAGGCAAACGCTGATCGTTCCAATTGAAGAAGAGATCGCCAAAGAAGCAAAACGTTGGTGGAAAGAATAAGCAAATGTAATATTCGCAGATTTTGCTCCTTTGGAGCTAATAATTATGCTTTTTCTATAAATATTCCGCTCCTAAGGAGCTAAAAATCGCTGATCACTACACATGTAGAATATATAGATCACGATTGCTTATCGGTAGATTAACTCGTTTCCCTTGTATATGGCTTTCTGCGATTGCAAGGCATATCTCAGTGGCGCGATGTGTGACCTCAATATTGCCGATAGGTTGACGTCCCTCCTCGTAAGCGTTGATCAAATCCAATAGACAATAAACCGTCGCACTCGGTCCTTCAACTTCAGGGAATGGGATTTCAGTTGTCATGCCTCTTTTTTGAGAACTTGGCTTACGTATGACCCATCCAGTGCCGTTATCAGTGGATTTTATAGAGCCATTAGTCCCCCATATCTCAAAATCCCAGTTTCCCGCATTGATCGTCCATGCTTCAATCCCGCCATCAAATTCTATTTGATAGATTGCTGATGGATCATAATCTAATCTGTTGTTTTCAATCTTAATGCTTCTCGGCAAAAGCTCGCCCCAAACACTTTTGGCAATCGGATCGCCTAACAGATACATTATCGTATCAACGGAATGTATATGTCCGTGTAAAAGATTGGTCGCCCCGTAATGAGCTATTGCACGAACCTGTCCGATCTCTCCGTTTTCTATAAGCTGACGGGCTTTTCTGTATTGGCGATTGAATCTACGTAAAACACCAGTATTTAACAAGGTCTTATTTTTCCTGCAAGCCTCTAATAGCATATCTGCCTCTTTCATAGAGCAAGCGAT
>DTPJ01000448.1 GCA_011334435.1 Candidatus Poribacteria bacterium
CATGAGAAAGAGGAAAAAAATATTTGATGAGGTAGAGTCTGCAAGCATCAGTAAAGCTATTCAAGCTATCCGTCAAAGCGATGTTACGTGGCTGGTGCTTGATGCCACTCAACAGCCGGGTCAACAGGACAAGGAGATTTCGTCTTATATAGCTGAACATGGAAAAGCATGTATTTTTGTCATAAACAAATGGGATTTAGTAGAAAAAGATCACAGGACATTTGATGAGTTTAGCAAATTTATCAGAACAGACATGGCGTTATTTGATTATGTGCCTATTATATCGGTATCAGCTCTTGACAATCTTCGCATTAAAAAGATACTTGATCTGACCCAAGTTATATTTGCAGAATACTCAACAAGGATTCCCACATCCGCATTAAACAAGGCATTTAGCGAAGTAACAAGTGAATTTTCTCATCCTCTTGTATCGGGAAAAAGACCGATGCCTAAGTATATAACTCAGGTGTCAACCAATCCGCCAACTTTTGTGATATTTACCTCATATCCAGAGTTAATAAAACAACCTTACAAAAGATTTATTGAAAATCGTCTTAGAGAATCGTTTGGTTTTCAAGGCTCTCCTATTGTCCTTCATTTCCGCTCCACTAAAAAAGGCGAAAAAAATATAAAGCGAGAAGTTTAAATTTTGCCTCTCAATTTTCTGAATTCATATCTAAACATCAGTGTCTTTATATGTTAAAATAGTTAAAGTAAATCAGATTGAATTTAAATTAATTAAAGAAAGGGGGAAAAGAGAGGCGATCAAATGCCGATCTAAAAATAAGGATCGTCTAATATAGCCCATTCTATAAATTGGACATCATATTATTTAGGTGGGCAATGTTATCGGTTTTTATTTACCAAAGATGAAATTCAAATCTTGTGCTTACTTTTCAAAGCAATTCCAAAAGAGAGGTTGGCAGTGCAGATTTTCTTGATGCCTATTGGCAAGGACGATATTTTAATTTTATAACGGAAGAACAAGCTAAATCTCAACCAGAGGAGCAATAACAATGATCAGACTTGGAATAATATCAGCGGCGACTTATGGTGCTTCGTATAGAGGCGTTGATGTTCAAAGGACACCAGGGTCATTTCACGGCACAGCTTTTTCAACAACATATAACGGCTTTGATGCTGAAAAAGCAAAGCAATGGAATTGGACATTTGCCAGCGGAGAAAAACGGATTGAAGGGGCAAAAATTGTGAAGATATGGGACCCGCACAAAGAGTGGGCAGAGAGGCTCGCAGAAACCTGCTATATCCCCCAAGTATGCGATACTCCTGAGGAATGCGCCGACGATGTTGATGGCGTGATCATAGTAGATGATGGATCGGGGAGGCAATCAGATTACGCAGAATATCCCTTAAAAAAGGGAGTGCCGACCTTCTGCGATAAACCATTGGCGATGACTGCTCGTCGCGCTAAGGAGATCGCCGATCTTGCCAGAAAGACAGGCACATTGTTTATGTCGTCAAGCTCACTTCGGTTTGTGCCTGACATAATTGCCTTAAAAAATGATGTTAAAAATCTTGGTGATGTCAATTTAGCGACAAGCATCTGTGGAAATGAACTTGTCTATTATGGTATCCATGCCCTTTCTATGTATTATGGCATCTTCGGTGGCGGTGCTATTTCGTGCATTAATGTTGGAAAGCCTGATAGAAATATCGTCCGTGTGCGATTTAAAAATGGGTGCGATCTTGTTTTGATCGTCGCCGAAGGTGAATACATGTGTGCAGGCTATCAGATCAGTCTATATGGAACTAAAGGATGGAAAACAGTTAATCCAGACCTTACTGATCTATATTATTATTTGTTAGAAAAGTTTACACAGATGATAAAAACAGGAAAAGAGATATATCCTATTGAAGAAGAAGTGGAAGTGATAGCAGTCCTAGAAGCTGGAAAACGTTCATTATCAGAATCTCGCGAGGTAACAGTAAGCGAACTGATAGGATAAAGTAAAGGAAAAAGTTTAAACTGAGAATTCTGAAAACCAGCTAAATCCAATTATCATAAGGATTAGAAAGCCATATAAAAATGAAAATGCTCCACATTTGTCATTCCCGTGAAAACGGGAATCCAGAAAAATCATAAAAAAGGAATGGATTCCTGATGCAGTTTACCCCTGCGAAGCTTGTCCCTGCGAAAGCAGAGAGCAGGGAGTAGGGGCAGGAATGACAATGCCACTACTGTTATTTCTATCATCTCCATTTTCTGGGGACAAATATAAATGAAAATGGAAATTTAGGTAAAAGCTTAAAATATTTTCTACTGACGTTTATTGCTGAGGTTGCTCTGTTTGTTTAGGTTGTTCCTGAGGTTTTTCCTGAGTTTGTTCTTGTGCTGGTTGCCCTTGGGCAGGCTGTTCCTGTGGTGGTTGCTCTTGTGCTGGCTGTTGCTCAGGAATCTGCTGAACAAGCGGTTCTCCTATTAAAAGGACTTCCAATTTATCAAGTAACTCTATCAACATAAACACATCAGAAGCTAAATGTGCCGC
>DTPJ01000559.1 GCA_011334435.1 Candidatus Poribacteria bacterium
GTTTACAATTTTATTCTAATTTGATAATAGCAGAAATATAGAATACTGTCAACCTATTGATCAACAATAATCAATATGCTATAATCGGAATAAAGAATAGATGTTAAGACAAATCATCAAATTTATGGAGGTGCTTATATGAAAATTGCCATAATTCCAACAACTGGTGGAGAAGACCCATTTCGTGGTATGGAGATCGCTGTCCAACTTGGCGTTGAGGGCGTTCACATTCCCGCTTATGGTGGAAAATTAAATCTGACCGAGAAAACTCATGAGGAACGTCTTAAAATAAGAGAACGTATTGAAAAATATGGGCTTGAAGTGTCCGCTCTTATAGCATGGGGTGGAGATGTTGACCTTGGAGAAGAAAAAAATCTTCGTCAAAATATAGAATGGGGAAAGAAAATCAATGAAACTGCTGTTGACATAGCAAATGGGCTTTGGATGGCTCACGTAGGGATAATGCCAGAAGACGAATCACATCCTAAATGGAGTAGGTTTGTTGCCAGTTTAAAGGAACTTGCTCAGCATGGCGAAGAAGTTGGCGCTACACTCGCATTAGAGACAGGTCCTGAACCGCCAGTAATACTGCGAAAAATGGTAGAAACTATAAATAGTCCAGCGATTCGCGTCAACTTTGATCCCGCCAATTTGTTGCTTTGGCCCCCGACAGTATATAAAAGAAAGGGCATTCCGTTTAACTATGAAGAGGCTATGGAGAATTTTGACCCTGTCAAAGGGCTTAAAGTGCTTATACCTTACGTCGTCCATGCACACGCAAAGGATTCAACGCTTTCTTCTGATGGAAAAGCACTTGAAGTGCCTCTCGGAACAGGTATGACAAATTGGCAAGCTCTGCATCAGATTTTCAAGGAAAATAACTATCAAGGTTATTATGCCATTGAGCGAGAAGTCGGAGAAAACGCTATGGAAGATGTAAAAAAAGCAGTTGAATTTCTCCGAAAACTTCAATGAGATAGTTTTATTAAGAATGATGCGTAATGGGTAGTAAGTAAATGGCAATTATACTGATTACCCGTTACTAAATTTCTTTTTGGAGGGAAAAGCCATGAATATAAAAGCAGGTGCGTCAAAACACGAGATAACACCGAAAAATCCAGCTTGGTTAGCAGGCTATGCTTCGCGCAATAAACCATCAGAAGGCGTCCATGACCCGTTATATGCGACTGCGATTGTCTTTGACGATGGTAATGCTCGTTTAGCTATGGTATCTACTGACTTGTGCTTTATTCCTTTGACAGTTAAGGAGATGATCGCCGATAAAATACAGTCAGAATTATCAATAGCACCTGATCATCTGATCATGGCTTCTACACATACTCATTCTGGACCTGTCACATCTGGAAAAAATGTTGATAATGAATGGCTTGAATTTTTAGCTTATGAAATATCAAATGCCATCAATGAAGCGGTATCAAGAATGGTCCCTGCAAAGATAAGTGTCGGAATTGGAAAATCAGATGTCGGTGTAAATCGCCGAGAAAGAAGACCTGATGGACAGATAGTGCTTGGACATAACGAAGACGGCTTTGTAGATAGGCAAGTCGGAGTTATTAAAATAGCTAACGAGAATGAAGAACCGATAGCTATAATTATTAACTATGGATGTCATGGGACGGTTTTAGGCGGAGCAAATTATCTCATATCCGCTGATTATATGGGATCAGCTGTCCGTAGAGTTCAAGAAAAGGTTGGAGGCTTTGTGACCTTTTTTAACGCTGCACCGGGAAATGTTGACCCTTTTTATCGTGTTGGCACAAATTTTGACCATGTTGAAGAACTTGGAGAGAAGTTAGCAATTGAAGTTCTTCGCATACTAAATGAAAAGATGATAGAGGCAAATCCAACTCCTATCTATGTTATCTCTACGGAGATCGGACTTCCTCTTAAAACTCCTGCGGAAAATGGAAATCCAATATCCGTTATCTCAACAAGCATAGTGCGGATCGGCGACTTACAATTTATCATGTTCCCTGGCGAGATGTTCTCAGAGACAGGCTTAGTGCTTAAATCGCGATCATCAGCAAAGTTTCCCTTTGTAATTAGCTATTTTTGCGGAAAATCCGCGGGTTATTTGCCTATACGTTCCGCATACAAAGACGGCGGATACGAGGTAAACACTACTAGACACAGCTCAGATGCGGAAGAAATATACGTAAACATTGTCTCCAAACTCATCGTTTAACATATATGTAACTGGTAATTCTGAGATGCTATCCGAAACCAGCATTTATCAAGGTTTGAATTAAGTGTTTATATGAAAATGCTCATTAGATAAAGCAAAATGCCACCTATGAAAAAGTTTGTCACCTATGAAAATCTTGTCATTCCTGCGGGACCTGTCCTCACGAAAGTGGGGAGCAGGAATCCATTCCTTTATCATAATTTTTCTGGATTCCCGTTTTCACGGGAATGACAAATATGGAGCATTTTCATTTTTATATGGCTTTCTAATCCTTATGATAATTGGA
>DTPJ01000210.1 GCA_011334435.1 Candidatus Poribacteria bacterium
CCTTGTTCTAACCCTTTTTCTAATCCTTCTTTAAATCCTTCTTTTTTAATAAATTCATAAACGGGAGATTCTATCATTATGTCTCGCCTCCTTTCGGCAAGCCAAATACCTAATTCTTTATTTTTTAAACCAGCAAAAATAGCCATAGCACTTAATAGATCAGCTTTTTGCCTTGTTTTTAGCTTTTTGTTTTCGTAAATTATTGTTTCAGCCTTTTCCAGAAGTCTTTCCCCATCATTCATTAATGGCAGAAACGGATACAAAGAGATCTCATCTAAAAAATCCTCTGCTTGAAGTTCCGCAAAACTTACGAATTTATATTTAAAAGTGAGAACATCATCTTCATAAATTCCAGTTGCAAGAGACGATGGGATTAAAAGCAAAACTAATGGTATTACTTTCTGATGATATTTAAGTTTGTATCTAACGGTGTAATCAATTAACCTTAACACAAAATCATTGTCAAAACGAGTTTGTATCTCAATAATGACTATAATTTCACTTTCATCATTTAAAGTAACATGTAAAGGGAAATCGCTTCTTCGTATGCTAACAGTTTCTTCTGGTAATTTTCTTATAAACTTTATAGATTTAGGTTTTATTCCCAGAAAATCCCGTAATATTGCATTTTTACTAATATCTACTACTACTTTTGCTGCTATATCGTATTTCATATTAATAAGTCCATGCTGCAAGACCACCGTCCATAAATTTCACATTTGTAAATCCGAGTCCGTCAAGGATCGTCTGAGCTTCATAGCCTCTCAAACTTATAGCACAAAATGCTATAATCTCTTTATCTTTTGGCAATTCATTTGCTCTTGATCGCAAAGCACCTAATGGTATATATTTCACACGTGGGTCGTCGATTTTATTTTTAATCAATTCCGCAGGAGTGCGAACATCTAATAATATAAAATCTTCCCCAGCGTCCATTTTCGCTTTAACTTCCATAGGAGTTATAGATTTCGCTATTCCGTCTATCTTATTGCGAATTATGTTTGCAGCATGGGCGACCATATCAATTGCACTGGAATATGGCGGGGCATATCCAAGATCGGTATTAGCAAGTTCTCTGACCGTCCCTCCATAAGTCATAGTAGTAGCAACAACATCAAGACGTTTATCAATATCACCAGGACCGATCATCTGTGCCCCTAATATTTTTCCATTATCTTTATTGACAACAAGTTTTATCAAGATCAAAGCACTTTCTGGATAATAATGTGCGACATCAGAGCCAGGGGCGATGCAAGTGACAACGTTATATCCAAGTTCCCTAGCATATCTTTCAGTCAGACCAGTGCATCCTACTGTATAATCCAATATCTTAAATATCGTTGTGCCAAGAACTCCATTAAACTTTTCTGATCCACCTGTTACATTATCGCCGATAATCCTTCCATGTTTATTTGCTGTTGATCCGAGAGGGACATAAACCTTTTTGCCTGTTACTAAATGAGTGTTTTCAACACAATCACCGCCAGCATATATATCGGGATCGCTAGTCCGCAGATACTCATCAACCCAGATCGCTCCTGTCTCTCCGATCTTGAGTCCTGCATTCTTGGCAAGTTCAACGTTAGGTCTAACGCCAATTGCAGTAACTATCATATCTGCGGAAATTTCGCTTTTATCTGTTATAACCTTTCTAACATTATTGTTTTCGTCTCCTTCTAATTTGATCGCTTTTTCCGATAGTCGCAATTTAATTCCTTGCGATCTTAGATATTTTGCTAAATATGCTGAGATCTCTGCATCTAACAATTTTGGCAAAAGTCGGTCTATCATCTCAACCACAGTAACTTCAAGACCTAACCTCACAAAAGCCTCAGTGACTTCCATACCAATAAGCCCACCGCCGAATACAGCGACGCTTTTGACATCTTCTAAGTTTGCACATTGTTGAATAGCGATCGCTTCGTCAGGATGACCGAGGGTGTATATCCTATTAAGCTCGCTTCCTTCAATTGGAGGACGAAAATGTGTTGACCCAGTAGCTATCACTAATTTATCATAAGGAATTGTCCTACTTTCGTTGCTCAATAAGTCAATAACTTTTACCTCTTTTTTTTCTCTATCAATTGCCTGTGCTAATGTCTTTGTATAAGCCTTTATATCTTTAACATTTTGAAAGAACGTAGAATTCCTGACGACGCCAGCAGGAGTACACATTAATTCATCGCAGTTTTTCACATCGCCAACTATAAAATATGGCATTCCACAACCAGCATAAGAAAGAAGGTTGCCTTTTTCAATAATAGTTATTTCAGCATTTGGATCTCTTCGTCTAGCTCTTGATGCTGCTTTTGGTCCTGTTGCAACACCGCCGATTATAACAATACGATTACTCATACTTAAAACCTCTCCAAAAAGTGTTGATGAACGATCTTTTAGACATAATATTATTCTGATGCTGTGTGGAAGTGATATTTGGCATGATATAATTTTGTCATAAATATTGAGTTTCTGTCAAGGTTTAAA
>DTPJ01000463.1 GCA_011334435.1 Candidatus Poribacteria bacterium
GATGATCCATTTATACAAATAATTCGGCAACTTGGCTTAGAAGAAATAAACAAGGACCAATTTCTTAGCTTGCTAAATAATGCTGGAAAGCAGTCAGGCTGCCGTGCGATTTTAGCTATTGATGCGTTGAACGAAACAAGGCAGCGAACTTTTTGGAAAAGAAAATTAAAAAGGGTTGTTGATGAAATTAAAAAATATCCGCATATAGGTTTGGTCGTAAGTGTTAGGACTGGATTTGAGGAAGAGGTAATAACCAAAAAATTAGAAACAGCCTTTATTCACGAAGAACATCGGGGCTTTGAGTTCAGGGAAGAGGAAGCAGTTAGTAAGTTCTTTCAGGAATTTCATTTACCTCTACCTGAAATACCATTGCTAATGCCAGAATTTCAAAACCCACTTTTTCTGCTACTGTTTTGTAAGGCATGTCAGGCTCGCGCAGGAAAGAATAAGGGCAGAAAGCAGAAGCAGGTTTTCAGAGGCCATGAGGGGGCAACCTACATTTTTGAATCATTCGTGGATAATGTATCCGAAAATATTGCCAAACAATTCAACATACCCAACAGCCCAGGCAAGAATATCTGGGATACAGTAATTGAAAAAATTGCGGAACGAATGGTGGAGTTGAATGCCGACAGAATTGCCGAGGATGAAGTCATTGATTTGGTTAAAAACAAGCATCCCTCAATAGACCATAGTAATTTAATAAAAGAACTGGAAAGAAATTTATTGTTAGTTAAAGTTCCCAGATACTCAAAGGAGAAAAACGATTATGATGGATTTGATTTCAGATTTCCTTTTCAAAAGTTTAGCGACCACTTGATAGGACGATACCTTTTTAAGAGGTACGAACAGGAATTCGGCAAAGCGAACAAAAACCTACAGACCGCCAAAAAGTTTTTCTCCAAGAGAAGAAAACTCGGTAAGTTCCTTGTAAACTCATGGAATAGAGGGATCATTGAGGCATTATCAATACAATGTCCAGAGCATCTTAAAGGAAGCGAACTGGTAGAAGTTGCGCCTTACTTGAAAGGTTCCTATATAGCACAGGAGGCATTTGTTGAGAGTTTGATTTGGCGAAAGCCAATAGCATTTTCAGAAGACTTAAAGAATACATTAGCCTACATTAACAGGGAGATCATCAGAACAGAATTCGGACATAACAGTCTTCTTAACGCTTTTCTGACGATTGCGCCGGTACCAAATCATCCTTTTAACGCAGACTTTTTACATAAACACCTTTCGAGATTTTCAATGTCGAAGCGAGACTCCTGGTGGTCGACCTTTTTGCATTATCAGTATGGCGAGAAGGGTGCTGTTGACAGGCTGCTTGAGTGGAGCTGGTCAGATCAAGACAAGTCTCATATCAATGACGAAAGTATTCGCCTTTGCTCCGTGGCATTATGTTGGTTTCTATCAACACCAAATAGGTCTCTACGGGATAAAGCAACAAAGGCTTTGGTTGCTCTGTTAACCAATAGATTGCCTGTAGTTTTAGAGTTGCTAAAGCAATTTAAGGATGTAAATGATCCTTATGTGGCTGAGCGTTTATACGCAGTCGCCTACGGCTGTGCTATTCGGTCCAAAAACGATAAGATAGGGTTAAAAAATTTATCACAATGGGTCTATGATGAGATTTTCAAGGACGATAATCCTCCAGTTCATATCCTTTTGCGTGATTATGCCCGAGGTATTATTGAGGTTGCATTAAGACAAAATATATCTTTGCAGATAGATGAAAGGAAAATAATCCCACCATTTAATACTAAATGGCCTTTTCGGTTTCCATCATGCAAAACAATTAAGAAGTATAAATTTGATTATAAAGACAAAAATTTTAAGGATTATCATTGGGCTCAAAATGCAATAATCGACTCTATGCAACCTGAATACAGTGAGATATCTATGTATGGAGATTTTGGTAGGTATGTATTTCAAAGTGGGTTATCGTGTTTCAACTACCCAAAACATATAACTATGCAAAAATTGAGTAATTGGGCAACAAAAAGAGTATTTGAACTAGGATATGATGTTGAACTTCACGGAAATTTCGATAGAACATTGGATCGTTATCATAATTATGGACGATCAGAACATAAACCAGAAAGAATTGGTAAAAAATATCAATGGATAGTATTCCATGAATTATTAGCCTTATCTTCTGACCACTTTCAGATTAAAGACGAAGCAGCATGGTTGGAGAGGAAAAGTTCCCCATACGAAGGGCCATGGCAACTAAGCGGCGTAAGAGATATTGACCCCTCTTGTATTCTCAAGGAATTTCCGAATACAAAACCGGAGAATGTACCTAATTTCAAATGGGAGATTCAGAACCAATACAATGTTTGGCATAAAAACAGTTCACATTCTGCATGGCTTAAGAAGTCCAGGGATTTACCTGATCCAAGGAAAACCGTTGAATTTTTTGACGAGCGGGGTGTTGCATGGGTGGCTCTTGAAGGATTTATTGAATGGCAAGAAGAAA
>DTPJ01000760.1 GCA_011334435.1 Candidatus Poribacteria bacterium
GATTGAAGAATGGTTTAATTATGGCTTACCATTGCCAAAATGGGCTAAAGAAGAATATAAAAGAAATGGTAGAGAAGGAGATCATTGGTCTAATTGTCCATATATACGAGAAAATGGCTATGGTGAAATAGCTGTGAACCTAGATATACATATATCTAAAAAGCCAAAGGAGGAACAGGTATGCGAAATAGTAGAATATGGCGAATAGAGGGGATTTTGACTACTGTAACTCCACTGCATATTGGAGATGGAGACATAACCAAACATGATAAACTTAAAGATATTGAAATTACATCAGTTGTAAAAGATATTGATGACAGAGCTTATATCCCCGGGACATCTCTCAAAGGCAATATAAGATCATGGCTTAAAAGGGAATCATGCGTGCCTTGCAATGTTCTTGAGGAACTGTTCGGTAGTGAAGATTCACAAAAAGAGGATGCTCTTGGTGGGAAAGCTGAATTCTGGAATGCTTATGCTCTGCCAGAACAAAGTATATCTAGTAATTCACCATATTGGGAACAAAAAAGGCTCACAGATGTAATGGTCTCTGTTTCCATTGATCGTAGTAAACGGACGGCGATCAAAGAGAAGCTATTTCACTATGAGTTTGTCCCCCCAGGTGTTAAGTTTCTTTTGACAATCATTATCCCTTATGCAGGAGAAGACGAAGTTATCCCTTTGATTTATGCACTTGAACATGGCTTTTCAGACGATGATCCGATAATTATCGGTGCATCTTCTAGCAACGATTGGGGCAAGTTAAATTGGAAATTAAATTGCATTTCAAAGATAGACCCTGAAGATGTAAGAAAATGGATCTGTGATAATTCAGCGGATAAAGCATGCGAGTTTATACCATTACAAAACGATGAAATTAAAGCTCTCTTAAACAAAGCAAATGAACTCAAAATTAATAGTTCAAGCAAAATTGAAAAGATCAACATCAAGCTAAAATTCAAAGGACCATTTCTTGTAAACGATCCTTCACAAGTGGAAAAAAATGAAACAGATAAAACAGAAAATAAAGGACCTGACCATATACCCCGAAGGAATTACGAGAATAAAGTTGTCCTTCCCGCAAGTTCATTTCGTGGTGCATTTCGTTCTCAGGCAGAGCGAATAATACGCACTCTTGGGGGATACGCATGCGATCCATCTGATCCATGTAATCCTAAAGAAAAACTATGTCTTGCTTGCCAGATATTTGGCGCTACGGGACAGAAGTCGCTAATTTCGTTTACGGATTTTGTCCAATGTAATGAAGAAGAGAATATAAGGCAGGAATTTGTCGCTATAGATCGCTTTACTGGTGGTGGAGCTAAAAGTTTTAAATTTAGTGCTGATGCTATAGTTGATCCTGAATTGGAAGGAACAATGGCTATTAGTGAAAAACTTAAATGTTGGGAAATAGGGCTTTTAGCTCTTACATTACGCGATTTGCAGGATGGAGATATAACATTTGGTTTCGGTTCATCAAAGGGCTATGGAAAATGTGAAGCAGAAACCAATTTTTTTGTTAAAGAAAATGAAGAACGTATCAATAAATGTGTAAAAGAATTTCGTGAATTTGTTCAAAAGAAAGGGGAAGGCAATGTCTGATTATTTCTATAATCCATATCATTTTGTGCCTGTTAAGGATATAATAAACGACGATGTAAGTAAAGAAAAATTTAAGAATAACAAGGTTGACTATTTAACACATGATCGCTATGTAAACAAAGAAGATGTTTATTCTGGTCGCATCGTTTGTCGTATAT
The DNA here is from genome assembly GCA_011334435.1 of Candidatus Poribacteria bacterium. GTDB lineage: Bacteria > Poribacteria > DTPJ01 > DTPJ01 > DTPJ01 > DTPJ01. The sequence goes on from DTPJ01000760.1 coordinate 1,761, forward strand.
CCACAGAAGACCCTGTGTTTGTAGGTAACGAAAGATGCGAATCAATTGAGCCACATAAAGTCTATCATTTTATGATGAACGGCAAGCCGACAATTCCAGCTTCATCAATTAGAGGGCTAATCTCGTCAATTGCAGAAGCAGCGAGTAATTCGGCATTAAGAGTTTTAGAGGAAAAACAATATTCTAGGCGTGCTGAGATGAGAGAATCTCTAAGTGCAATTGGCATGATAGTAAAGGATACATCAAAAGATGGAGAAACTGTATTAAAACTACGACCAATTGCTTTACCAACATTAAAATGGAGAAATAATCAAGCAGTTATACCAAACGAATACAAACAGATGTTTACTAAACCTATGCTCAAGGTGTTTATTGATGGTTATGTAAAGCAAGGTGATCAACTTGAGAAGAAATCTAATTCATTTTTATCAAGAAATGATCCTGACTCATATTGCGCAGACAATCAGAAATTCTGGTATATCAAACTTGCTGATAATTGTTCATTGAATAACGGAATTATTAAATGTTCATCACCATACATAAAAAGTGGATTTCTTATAGGGCAAAAAGCTATTGGTGATTCCATATCGGAAGAGGAATATCAAAAGATAACCGATCCTAATGAAAAGAGAAAATATACCCGAGGTATAATAAGAGTGTTGGGTATTGAAGGACGAGAGGGGAATATACCAACTACTAAAAAACACGAGATATTCATA
>DTPJ01000177.1 GCA_011334435.1 Candidatus Poribacteria bacterium
ATTTTCTGCGAATTCTTTAGCGAATATTTCTAACGATTCACGAAGGAGATCAGGGTCACCGGGCATTTTCTTTTCAAGCACAAGATTTAACGGATCGGACATCCCTAAAACAGGGAAAAAGCCATATCTTGATATATTTTTCCGAAACTCTGGTCCCGTCTTTCTATCCACTCCACCTGTTGGCATAATTATCCTGCCTGCGTGTCTATCTCTCTGATAAGGGGCAAGCAATCCGCCAAGATTTTTAGGTCCATAGACGCTTGAATTAAAAATTTTGACCGCATCTGGTTCTAATCCATCTTCTCTCTCAATCCAATAGCTAAATTCTGATGGACTAAATCCCGCAGGAGCACCAAATACATTTGCAGAACGAGTTATCTTTACAAAATCTATCTTCTCTCTATATCCGCCCATGCCTGAGTCTGGCGACACTGCCATATCAAAGCCCATTTCTATTGCAGTTTCTAACTCTTTTGGATTGATAACGCTTCCGACGCCTAATATCATCGGATTTTCTGGATCGCTTTCTGAACGCATTTTTACCAATTCGCTCATAGCCTCCCTTAATATGCCTTCCTCTATCCTAAAAGTGACTTCCGCGACATATCCAGCAGAATAGATCGCCTTAACAGTGTTTACAACATCTTCAGCCTTCTTTGCATGGTCTTTGCCCATAACAACGACGATGCCTTTCTGACGAAGAACCTTATCAACTCTAACTCTATCTCTTTTATATTCAGACATAATTTATCCTCCTAAAGTCTTAATATTTAATATTAATTTATAATCCCAGCTCATCTGACACACTTTGCATAGCTTTAAGGCATATTGTGATGAAATCATCAAGCGATAAGCCAAGATTTTCACATGTCCTTATATTGTCTCTATTTGCGCCAGCCGCGAAACTCTTTTCTTTGAACCTATTTAAGACAAATTTGGTGTCAACGTTTGCAAGTTTTTTAGTTGGGTGCATTAAGGTTGCTGCGACGATCAAGCCTGTAAGCGGATCAACTGCAAATATCGCCTTATCCATATTGCTTTTTGGCTCTACATGTTCCGCATGTGCTTTGACAGCATAGATAATACGCTCATCAACATCTCCCATATCTTCAAGTAATTTGGCACATACAAGCCCATGTTTTTCAGCATCTTTGGCAGTTTCTTCATAATCTAAATCATGCAGGAGACCAGCAAGCCCCCATAATTCCTCATCTTCGTTAAAATGCCTTGCCAGAAAACGCATACATGCTTCCGTCGCAATTGTATGCTTTTGAAGATTTTTATTTTTCAGTTTTGACCTCATCAATTCCAACGCTTCTTGTCTTGTCATGTTTCACTCCAATAACCGTTTATTTTATCACATAAAGCTCAATAAATAGCCTATCTAACCACTATATAACTCTCAGGGCAAAGACAGGGCATTGAGAGGCACAATATCCGCATAAAATACACTTTTCGTGATCAACAACAGCCTTCTTTTCACCGACTTTTATCGCACCTTGATCGCAAGTCTCCTCGCAATTACCACAACGTTTGCATGAATCATAGACAATGAGACGTTTTTTCGTAATCTTGATCTTTCTTGCAATTTCCTCAGGGACATAGCCTTTCTCAAATATGCTGACGTTCATCTCCACCTCGTCAGGGGTTTTCATACCGACAGATATTGAATCAAATATACCTAAACTTCTGATAAAACTTATCGCTTCGGGAATTTGTCTGATGAAATGCCCACCACCCAAAGGCTTCATCGCATATAGGTCTTTGCCCTTTGATTTTGCTACTTTGACAGCGTTCAACATATCGTCAAGCGTTCCAGAGACAATGCCGAAGCCCTTCATATTGACTATTGGGAAGACGACGTCAATATCATCGCAATCAACCACAGCCATAACGCCTTCTGCGGAATGTGCAGACACGCCAATAGCACCAATAACGCCATCTCTCCGAAGATCAACAAGACATTTTAACGCCCCTTCACGACTTTGAAGGTCCTGTTTTGATGTGATCAAATGCAGATGGAATATGCCTATCCGTTCAATGTTCATCATTTGAAGGGCTTCTATGACCGTATTTTTCATTCCATCATAAGTCTTTTCAAATGATTTAGATGCAACTATGACATCGCCTTTCCAGCCTTTCAATGCTTCTCCGACATGACGATAGCTATCATATCGCTGTGCTGTATCAATAAAGTTCACGCCAAGCTCTAAGGCTTTTCTAATAGCTTTTGCTCCGTCTTCCGTCGGAAGATTAGCTTGCAATACGCCAAGTGTAAGTGTTCCATAACAAAGCTCGGTAACTTCCAAGCCAGATTTAGACATTTTAGATATTTTCAATTTTATCCTCTACCTTTCCTTCTTTTAATCTATTTAGAATTTTGTCATTAATTTCTAATCCAACTTCTTTTAATGCCAAAAGCAAAGCACCGATAACAGGCTTAAATTTTGGACTTATAATTTCCAAATTTGGGTTATA
>DTPJ01000313.1 GCA_011334435.1 Candidatus Poribacteria bacterium
GACGTTAAATAGGCTTACTATTGAACGGATTGAATAATTTTATTTGTGTGATTTTGTAACCTTTTAAGTTTCCTCTTTGAAAAACTAATCTTTACCCACATTTCTAGTTTTAGATGAAGGAAGGTGAAAAATAAGCCAAGAATTCGCAATATCATAGAGACGTTGAAACCCAAGCCATAAAACCATTACTCCGGGATCTCTGTCTCCTTTACGTCCCATAAATCCTCCTAACTGTGCTATCCATCGTGTCACCTGTTTCAATGTAGGTGGTTCTTCTGGTGGAATATTGGTCTTGTGTATGAAACAATAAACGTTGTTTCCGTTTATGCTTTTTACCAATTATGCTTTTTACCAAAATCTTCCTCTGATCTACTCCAAACCTGTTGATGTATGATCCCAAGTGGAACTCTTTAGTGGAACTCTTTGTGGAGTAACAGCAATGGTTGTGTGCATCATCAAACCATGATGTTCCTTATCATGCATCACACCTAGACCTCTTGTGGCTGGATGATGTGTATAGTCCAATTCAGTGGTGTCTTGCACTGATAGAATTATTGACTCTTGACTCATACGTTCCTGAGTGGCTTGTTGGTGACTAGATAGTGTTGCACTAGGAGAAATACTATCGTTTTCATAGAAGCGATATGCTGCTTTAGTTTCAGCATTGTTCCCACAGGCTTGTGAAAAAGAAGCTTGCGGATTAGATCATCTTTGTTCAGCTAGTTTGGCTAACCTTTGAGTTCTGCGCTTATCTCCTAGTTCAGCATTAGCGAATTCTTGTTCTGCCCAAGATTGATTATCCAAATTGTTATCTCCTTTGAATGCGTTTATTTGTTCATCTAATATGTCGTTGATTATATGTTCTATCATATCTTACTCAACTTGTGGGTAAAGATTAGTTTGAAAAAGGGGGATAAAAGGGGATTTTTGAAATGTTTGGAAAAATTTAATTTTAGCAGAAAGTATTATTTTCACTTATTCTAGAAAATGTCCGAACTAATGTCCTAATCTCAAATAAAATCCTCTATTTCGTTAATGGAAAATATATGGTATTATTTTATGTAGTATTATGTTAAATAACAGATTATCTATTGGATTACATTATTGGAGACGTTAATATGAAGACTGCTTTGGTGATCGGTGCTGGGATTGGCGGTATCGCAATTTCTGCCCGATTAGCAAAAAACGGCTTTAAAGTCACTGTATTTGAAAAAAATGACACTCCAGGCGGAAGATTTAACAAAATTGAGAGACATGGATTTCGTTTTGATACTGGACCAACGTTGTTTCTTATGCCAGAGATATTCGCTGATACATACTCCTCCCTTGGCGAAAAAATGGAAGACCATTTAGATTTAATAAGGCTTGACCCAACATATAGAGTATATCTACATGATAATACGATAGTTGATCTGACATCGGATATAAATGATATGAGAGTTCAATTGGACTCAATAGAACACGGTTCTTTTCCTGCATATCTGAGATTTCTTAGCGAAGGTTATAGACATTATAATCTTTCTCTTAAACATTTCGTTGGCAGGAATTTCATTAATTTTTTTCAATTTTTCAATCCTAAAAATATCCCGTTGATCTTTAAGCTTAAAGCATTAACTACTCATTATAAAAACTTGACTCACTATTTCAAAGACCCTCGTCTTAGGGCATTATTTTCCTTTCAAAATATGTATCTCGGATTAAGTCCATACAAGGCTTTGGCGACATATTCCCTGCTTCAATATACAGAGTTAGCAGAAGGGGTATGGTTTCCTCGTGGGGGAATGTATAAAGTCATTGAAACATTAGTAAAAATTGCAGAAAATCTCGGCGTTCAGTTCAAATATGGGATATCTGTTGAAAAGATCAACATAGATGGATCAAGAGCTTCTGGAATTACGCTTTCAGATGGCGAAAAAATAAACGCAGATTTGATAATTGCTAATGCAGACCTACCTTATGTTTATTCCAAATTACTACCAGATAATACGATGTCAAAAAAATTAAATAAAAAGAAATATACTTCATCTGCATTGATGTTTTATTGGAGTGTAAAAGGTGAACGATCAAAAAAATTATTACATCATAACGTTTTTTTGGCTGACAATAAATACGAGGAGTCATTTAAAAGTATATTTAACGATTTAACATTACCAGAAGAGCCATCGTTTTATGTTTGTGCGCCCACGAGGACAGATCCAAGCTTTGCCCCATCTGATGGCGATAGCTTGCTTATATTAGTTCCTGTCGGACATATAAGCGATGAAAGACCTCAAAATTGGGATTATTTAAGGAAATATGCCAAAGAATACGTGTTATCAAAATTGTCAGATTTGGGAATAAATATCTCACCAGAAAACATTATCTACGAAGATAGCATAGGACCTATGGATTACCTTAACTCATTAAATCTGTCAAAAGGTTCTGCTTTTGGGTTGAGCCATAATTTTATGCAAGTAGGCTATTTTCGTCCACA
>DTPJ01000099.1 GCA_011334435.1 Candidatus Poribacteria bacterium
ACACCGTACAGAAAAGTTGTTAATGGTGTTGTCACAGATGAAGTTGATTATCTGTCTGCTGATGAAGAAGACCCATTGGTTGTTGCCCAAGCAAATGCTCCCACAGACGAATATGGAAAGCTCATAGAAGAAGAAGTTTTATCTAGGTTTGAAGATGATTTCCCAAGGGTAAAACCTGAGCAAGTCAATTATATGGATGTTTCACCAAATCAGATAGTCAGTGTTTCTGCTGCGTTGATCCCATTCTTAGAACATGATGATGCTAACAGGGCGTTAATGGGGTCAAACATGCAACGTCAGGCTGTCCCATTGATTAGACCAGAGGCACCTTTTGTGGGAACTGGTATGGAATACAAAACCGCAAGGGACTCTGGGGCAGTTATTGTTGCAAAACGATCGGGAGTTGTGGAAAGCGTTTCTGCTGATGAAATAATTATCAGAGCAGATATTGATGACGATTCAAATATAGATTTCAAGACCGGATATGATGTATATAAATTGACCAAATTCAAAAGATCAAATAGCGGAACTTGTATTAATCAAAAACCTCTGGTTCGCCTAAAAGAAAGAGTTGAAGCGGGGCAAGTTATTGCTGATGGAACATCAACAGAAAATGGCGAACTTGCACTTGGTAGTAATGTCTTAACTGCTTTTATGCCTTGGGAAGGCTATAACTTTGAAGATGCAATTGTCATAAGCGAAAGACTTGTCAAAGACGATGTGTTCACATCAATACATATTGAAGAATTGGAAACTGAAGCTCGTGATACCAAACTTGGACGAGAAGAATTCACAAGAGATATACCGAATGCTTCTGAAGAATCATTAAGAAATCTTGATGAAGATGGAATTATTTTAGAAGGTTCTTTGGTTAAACCTTCAGATGTATTGATAGGAAAAGTTACTCCAAAAGGCGAAGGTGAACTTAGACCAGAAGAGAAATTATTAAAAGCGATATTTGGCGAAAAAGCAGGTGAAGTCCGTGATGAATCTTTGACTGCTAAAACTGGAATTGAAGGCGTTGTCGTCGGAGTTAAATTATTCTCGCGTAGAGAAAAAGAAAAGGATAAATCAACACTGATCCGTGAAAGCAATCAGATCAAAGCAATTGAGAAGAAATATGAAGCTCAAATAAACACTATAAATGCAAGGAAAAATGAAGAGATAAGAAAGATATTGTTAGATAAAACTTTGGCAAGCAATGTAAGTTATGGCGACGAAATTGTAGCTAAAAGAGGGACAAAAATAACCGAAGAATTGCTGAACTTAGAGATACCGCTTGAAAAATTTGAGATAAAAGAAGAATCCGCAAGATTAGAAATACAAAAGATACGTAATTTAGCAGAAGGCAGAATTGATGAGTTAATACGCGAACGCGACAACAAAATAGATAAGATTCAAAAAGGCGATGAGTTACGTCCCGGTGTTATAAAGTTAGCTAAGGTTTATATAGCCAGTAAACGTAAAATTGACGTAGGTGATAAATTATCTGGTCGTCATGGAAATAAAGGCGTTATCGCAAAGATATTGCCAGAAGAGGATATGCCTTATCTTCCTGATGGCACTCCTGTTGATATTATCCTCAATCCACTTGGTGTTCCGTCACGTATGAACGTCGGTCAAATATTAGAGACGCACTTAGGTTGGGCAGCGAAGGAACTTGGCATCCACGTTGCAAGTCCCGTTTTTGATGGTGCAAAGGAAGATGAAATCAAAGAAGCCCTTAAAGAAGCTAATCTTCCTGTTACAGGACAGACAATCCTTTATGATGGAAGAACAGGTGAACCTTTTGATAGACACGTTACAGTCGGCATTTCTTATATAATGAAATTGATACATCTTGTTGAAGATAAAATTCACGCTAGATCAATCGGTCCTTATTCGCTTGTGACACAACAACCATTAGGAGGTAAAGCACAATTCGGAGGTCAACGTTTCGGAGAAATGGAAGTCTGGGCGTTAGAGGCTTATGGAGCGGCACATTTACTTCAAGAAATGTTAACGGTAAAATCCGATGATGTTGCTGGAAGAACAAGAGTCTATGAGTCAATAGTTAAAGGCGAAAACGCACCTGAACCCGGTGTACCAGAATCTTTCAACGTTCTTGTAAGAGAACTTCAAAGCCTATGCTTAGATGTTATATTAGAGCAAACTGGTTCTAAGGAAGGAAAAAACATTGCTTCAACAGAGAAAGCTACCAAAAAATTGGATAAAGATAAACAGTAAAAGATAAACAGTAACGTATGACTAAACTATTTTTAATTTATAAAAAGTGTTAGCCTTTATCAAAATAAAAAATTCGGCTGATCATTATTCTTTAAATTCTATGGATCTATCTAATCTAAGGAGGTAAAAACTTTGCGAGCTATACACCAAGTATCTCCAAATGATTTTGATGCCATCACTATTAGAATTGCTTCTCCAGAAAAGATAAAGGAGTGGGCAAAAAAAACTGCCT
>DTPJ01000121.1 GCA_011334435.1 Candidatus Poribacteria bacterium
CGAACTCAGATTATATGGGTTATCCAGTCTCAACTTCAATGACCAGACAATTAATAGCTCGCAAAGTAGCAGAGAAAGCAGTAGAATTAGGCGCGGATGCGCTTGTTGAGGGATCAACGGGAAAAGGCAATGATCAATATAGGATGCACAACGTATTCACCATGTTTGCCCCTGGGAGAAAAGTTATAGCACCTGTCCGAGACTTTGATCTGATCAGGGCAGAGGAAGAAGCTTTATGTAAGGCATGGGGAATTCCTGTTACAGAAGTCATCACGGGTGGAGACGACAAAACTATGTGGTGCAGGTCTATTGCAAGCGGAGCTATTGACCTTAACATGGAAATACCAGAAAGTGTCTGGATGTGGTATGTTCCGCCAGAAAAAGCCCCTAATGAGCCTGAAATTGTAGAAATTGTCTATGAAAAAGGAATTCCAGTAGCTGTCAATGGAAAACAGATGTTGCTTAAAGAATTAGTCCCTCTCCTAAACGAAAAAGCAGGTTCACATGGTATAGGTTTGATTGATATTTTTGAAGAAGGGATAATGAATCTGAAATCAAGAGAATTATATGAAGCTCCCGCAGCAACACTCATACTCAAAACTCATCGCGATCTTGAACAGATGTGCCTGACAAAGGAAGAGTTAATGTTTAAGAAAGGTGTTGAACAGAAATGGGCTTATATGGTGTATCATGGTGAGTGGTTTCATCCGATTAGAAAAGCTCTTGACGCCTTTATTGCTGAAACTCAAGATATGGTCAATGGCACTGTCAGAGTAAAGCTATATAAAGGGAACGCGGATATTGTATATCGTGATTCGCGAAGTTCGCTTTTCTCACCAGAAATTCGTTCCATTAAGTCAAGTGGTTTCAGTCAACCTATGTGTGCTGATGCAGCTAAGATCAGGGGATTGCAATTTGAGATTTTGGCTAAGAGGGAACAGTTAGTCAAAGGTAAATGATAAAAATAAAAGCGAGTGAACAAACATACTTCCCTTTTTAGCCTTCTAATTCCTGATGATTTATTTAATTAGGGAGAATCATTATGAAAAAATTGGCGATAGACGGAGGAAAACCGATTAGGGAGAAAGGATTTCCCTCTTGGCCCGTATGGGATGAAAGCGAAATTAACGCACTCAGAGAAGTTCTTGAAAGTGGAAGATGGGGCATAGGCGGAGATAAAGTCCCTGAGTTTGAACAAAAATTCGCCGAATACGTCGGAGTTGAGCATGGGATATGTGTCACAAGTGGGACAACCGCCCTTGAAGTAGCGCTCAAAGCTGGTGGAGTCGGTCCCGGTGATGAAGTTATCGTTCCACCATATACATTTATGGCGACAGCTAGCGCAGTTTTGCAAGTGAATGCTATTCCTATATTTGCAGATATTGATCCCGATACATATAACATTGATCCTAATGAGGTAGAAAAAGCCATAACTGAAAGGACAAAGGCGATAATTCCCGTCCATATAGGCGGATGTCCTGCGGATATGGACGCGATAATGGATATAGCGAAAAAACATAATCTGATCGTTATAGAGGACTGCGCTCAGGCACATTCTGCTGAATGGAAGGGTCAAAAAGTCGGCAGTATTGGGGATATGGGGTGTTTTAGCTTTCAGTCAAGCAAAAATCTCTGTGCAGGTGAGGGCGGAATTATAACGACGAACAACAGAGAATTTGGCGATAAATGCTGGTCTTTCCATAACTGCGGTAGAGTCCGACAAGGTGCATGGTATGAACACCCATTACTTGGCTCAAATCTGAGAATGACTGAATGGCAAGCAGCGATCCTATTATCACAAATGAAGCGACTTGATGAGCAGACAAAGATAAGAAATGAAAACGCACTCTATTTAGATAAAAAGCTATCAGAGATAGACGGCATAAGACCCCAAAAGCGAGATGATAGAGTGACAACTCATGCCTATCATTTGTATATATTCAGATATGACGCAAGCAAATTTAACAACGTCCCAAGGGCAGAATTTTTAAAGGCACTTTCTGCGGAAGGCATTCCATGTTCGCCGGGATATAATCCGCTTTATAAAGATGACCTATTTAAAGCTCCAATTGAAAAATGCCCGTTGTCCTGTGGTTATTACAAGGGAAAGGTTGATTACACAAAAGTTGAATGTCCTGTTGCAGAAAAGGCTTGCAGAGAAGAGGGCGTTTGGTTCTTCCAAAGCATGTTTTTAGGCGATAAATCAGATATGGACGATATAGTCAATGCGATAAAGAAGATCAAAGACAATTTCTGTGCATAGCTTAATCTATAAGTTCAACAGAACCCCAAGTGCTAGGGTCGGTATGTCTTGAAAAGTCAGGTCCGCAACTCCACCATTGCGATTTTCCATCAGTATTGTTTATGTGATAGTTAAATCCAATAATGGGATACTCAATTGGGTTATACGTCGGTATAACTGATCGGGGAAAACGGGCTTCTA
>DTPJ01000184.1 GCA_011334435.1 Candidatus Poribacteria bacterium
ACCGATAAAACATATTTTTCATCTCCCGCTTATCCACTTAAACGTGTCCTTGATCCTACTGGTGCAGGCGATACTTTCGCGGGCGGTTTCATGGGCTATCTCGCTTCCACTGATGATGTATCAGAACAAAACATCCGTAAAGCTATTGTGTATGGAACTGTCATGGCATCTTTTAATGTTGAGGATTTTAGCCTCAATCGTCAACGCATCCTTACAAGAGAAGAAATTGAGTCAAGATTTTCCGAAATTAAGGCGATAACAGAATTTTAATAACCAGTCATATATAAAAATTTATGGACAAACAAGAATGTTATGAGTATGTTGGTGTTCTGCATGTTCACACGAAATACTCAGATGGTTCTGGTAGCATAAAAAAAATAGTTAAAGAGGCAAAAAAAGCGGGATTAGATTATGTTATAATCTCTGATCACAATAACATCATAGCTAAAAAAGATGGCGCCGAAAGATGGCATGATAACGTCCTATTACTTGTCGGTGAGGAAATAGGCATTAAAAGGACCGAACACTATTTAGCGATTGGAATTGATGAAACTATTGAACCTGATAATGATGATTATGATATCAGAAAATCTATTGAGATTGTAAAGCTTCAAGGTGGATTTGGATTTATCGCTCATCCTTATGGAATAAATAAAAAACAGTTTAAGCTCAAAATACCTGTATATGATTATTGGGATGATCCGAATTATACTGGTATAGAAATATGGTCATACATGCACGATTGGTCGCATAATGTTAATTTATTTAATATTTTCTATTATTATATTTATCCGAGAAAAGCGATTGATGGTCCACCAAAAGATATATTGAAAAAATGGGATGAACTATGCCAAAAACGTCGGGTTACTGGGATCGGTGTATTAGATGTTCATGCCAAATATATATTTCCCTTTGTGATGTTTCAATTTTTATCTTATAGAAGAACCTTCCAATCAATAAGAACACATATTTTAGCCTCATCAAAACTCAGTTCAAACTTAGAAGAAAGTAAAAAACTGCTTTATGATTGCCTAAAAGAAGGTTATTGTTTTTTTGCAGATGATTATATAGCTGATTCAAGAGGGTTTAGATTTTATGCTATTTTAGACGACAGTCATCTAATTATGGGCGACGAATATAAGATGCCTGAAAAGGTAAATTTAGTTGTAAAAACTCCATTGCCTTCAAAGATAACACTAATAAAAGATGGAAAGATTTTCATAGAAAAAGATGATTCCTGCACTCTGACAACAGAGGTTACAAATTCAGGCGTTTATCGCGTAGAAGCAAAAATTGATAATAAACCTTGGATATATTCAAATCCTATTTATCTCAGAGAGAATTTAGATACATAAGAACTGCTTGACATAAGACTGAGACACCAATTCCTATTGCCTCAGAAGGAACATCAAATGTCGGTCTATGCACTGGAGATGAATTTCCTTCATTAACTCCAAGACAGAACATTGCTCCGGGCACTTTTCTGACAAAATAGGTGAAATCCTCTCCACCCATAGTGGGATCAACATTGATGACATTTTCCTCACCGACAATGGCAGAACCAGCCTTTTTTATTAATTCAACCATATCTGCGTCATTGACCAAAACAGGACACCCAGCGGTATAATTAAATTTATATTCAACTCCCATAGACTCTGCAACACCCTTCAATATTGACTCTATTTTCCTAATTGAATTAGATAAAACGTCGTCATCAAGCGTTCTAAGTGTCCCTTCCATAACGACTTGTGTTGGGATAATATTAAATGCGTGTCCGCCTTCTATTTTACAGATAGATAAGACTATTGGTTGAAGTGGACTTGTTGACCTGCTTACAACTGTTTGAAGTGCATTAATCATCATAGCAGAGGCTACTATTGGATCATTGGTCAGGTTTGGCATAGCACCATGCCCGCCTTTACCTTTGACAATGATTTCAAGTTTATCAGAAGAAGCCATAGCTGATCCGGTTCTAACACCGATAGTTCCGAGTTTAATTCCGTCCCAGACATGCAAAGCAATTATCGCATCAACCTTAGGTGATTTATCAAGCACGCCTTCCTCAACCATCAATTTAGCACCACCGAATATCTCCTCAGCAGGCTGAAAAATGAACTTAACATTGCCTTTAAGTTTATCTTTAACCTTGCTTAAAATCATTGCAGAACCGATAGCTGAGGTTATATGGACATCATGTCCGCAGGCGTGCATAACTCCGTTATTTTGTGATTTATACGGGACATCATTTGCTTCTTGAATTGGTAAGGCATCTATGTCCGCTCTTATTGCAATGGTTTTGCCTTCATCTTTGCCACGAAGCACACCTACAACACCTGTTTTTGCTATTCCTGTCTCTATTTCATCAAGACCGATCTCGCGAAGTATTTCTGCGATCTTTTGAGATGTTTTAAATTCCTGAAATGATAACTCTG
>DTPJ01000795.1 GCA_011334435.1 Candidatus Poribacteria bacterium
TATAAGTATTATAATAAACAAAACAAATAAACAAAGGAGGAACAGATGGCTGATAATATTATAAAACAAGATGATCGCATGAAACAAGAAGAAATATTGCAGTCCCTTCAATCCATCTTTGTACAGTCAACATGCTTCCAGACCTTGGGTTAGAGCATTAAAGGAACTGATTACTTTGAATTACCTACTAAATTAATACAGTCTCATTTAGATTTCTAACTGTTGACTTGTTTTATTTACAATGGTATAATCAAATAATGAAATTTGGTGTTGCCCATAAGGCAAATGTGAGATTAGTTTAAGGCATAAATAATTAGGAGAATTAAAAATGGCAAAGAAATTGAAATTAGCTATAATCGGATGTGGCGGGATGTCTCATGGTCACCTTGAAGGTTATATAAATATTAAAAAAGGCGAGCCAGAGAAATTTGAGTTTTCAGCGATGTGCGATCCTGTATTAGAAAGGGCGCAAAATTTCGCTAACGAAGCGGCAAAGACACAAGATAAAGCACCAAGAGTTTATACAGATGTCACGACAATGCTAAAAAACGAAGACTTGGATGCAGCAGATATTTGTTCAAGACATTCTGATCATCACGTCAACGCTATAGAATGCCTTAATCATGGCGTCAACATAATGACTGAGAAGCCCTTTGGCGTAACGATAAAAGCAAGCAAGGCGATAATTGAGGCTGGCAAACGCAATGGCAAGATAACCGCAGTTGCAGAGAATATAAGGCGTGGTCCAAGTCAAAGAGCAGCGCGTTGGATGTTCAACGAATCAAAAATCATAGGTGATCCGAGGATGTTCTTCTCACAAATGGCTCAATGGCGAGATGTGAACCCCGGCGGATGGCACTGGAGGCTTGACCTAATGTTAGGCGGAGGCGGAATGGTTATGGACTCAGGCGCCCATTTCTGCGATACTATCCGATACCTGTTCGGCGATGTTGATACTGTTTATGCGAGAGTTGAACAGCTTGAACCGAGAAAAGCAATTAAAGACGGAAAAATCGTTAAAGATTGGCAAGAAGACACTTGGGTTGCGACAATTAACTTTAAAAACGGAGTGATCGGGACTTGGACAGTTACATGGTCAGCGCCAGGACAGGGATTTAGCCATGTATTCTATTACGGCACAGAAGGCTCGTTACGAGATGGTGATGTTTTCCACGGTCCTTGGGGAAATGCCGAAATTACTATGAAAGATGGCACAAAGCGACCATTCCAAGAGATCGTTGATGAATACATGAAAACATTATCAGAGGACGAGAAAAATCGCCTATTTCCACTTGGATTTACCAACGGCGTCTATATTGAATGCTACGATTTCTTAGATGCAATACAGAACAATCGTCAGCCAGAAGTTACTGGCGAAGTAGGGCTAAGGGCAAAGGCTATCTGCGAATCAATATATGAATCAGCATATTGCGGTAAAGCTGTCAAATATGATGATGTCCTTAGTGGAAAAATAAACGCATATCAGTCACAAATTGACAATTACTGGGGACTTTGGTAAAAATAGGAAAATTTCGGAATATTCAGGATTTAATATGGTGGGATTTGTCCCACCAATTACAATAGATATTAAAGCTATCACCAGTTCGTCAAAGCTCCATCTTCTCTAAAAAATCTTGGTGGCATTACCTCTTTATATGGATACTTTTTCGCCGATTCCTCGTCAAATTCTATGCCCAATCCGGGTTTATCAGGTGGCAGGAGATAACCGTCTTTCCACTCAACTTGGACGGGAAAAACATCTTTAAATGCAGTTCCGGGCATCATCGGCAATTCCTGAACGCCAAAATTTGTGCATGATAGATCAAGGTGCAGACAGGCAGAAGTTGAGACAGGTCCTAAGGGATTATGAGGGGCAATATTTATATAATGTGTCTCGCACCAGTTAGCGATCTTCTTGGCTTCGGTTATCCCTCCGACGATACAAAGATCAATTCTTGCATAGTTTATCAGTTCGTCTTCTATAAGTTCGCGAAATTCCCATTTAGTCGCATAATGCTCTCCCGCTGCAATCGGTGCTGATATATGTCTTCGTAACTGATGAAAAGTATTTGTGTTTTCTGATCGGGTCTTCAAGGAAGTATGGATTATACTGTTCTAACGCTTTGCATAATGTGATAGTATCGTGAGGATCAAGCCTTGTATGAATGTCAAGGCATATTTCAATATCATCGCCAACCGCATTTCTAACGGCTTCAAAAAATTTGATGCCATTTCTTACAGCCCTTGATGGCTCAAATATATTTCCGCCAGCATCTCCTAATCCAAACCTAACAAATTTCCAGCCTTCCGAGACCTTTTTCAAAGCGTTTTCAGCGATCTGCTCGGGATTTGCACCGCCTATATGCGGATAACAAACCACCTTTTTTCTGACTAAACCTCCAAGCAGATTATAAACAGGCACATTTAA
>DTPJ01000185.1 GCA_011334435.1 Candidatus Poribacteria bacterium
AAATGACGACCACTCCAACTGGGAAAAAATATCTTCCTAGCCTTAAAGACTCGTGTATAAGCTATCGTCCAATCGCTCTTGCTCAGGTTATATCTCCATGGGAAGTTGCAGCTGTTTTTGCATCAATAACTGGTGATGATAAAGCCAATGGTGCTGATCCTGTTGTAATTCATAATACTAAAACAGGCGCCTACGTCGCTTTTATCAATCAGTCTGCGGGGAATGGTCCTCCGGGCTGGTTAGATGATAGGGGTAAAACATGTGCCGAGTTTATCTTAAACTGGGTTGCTCCAACGGTCAACATTAAGGCGGTTGAACCATTTGGCAAATTAACTGGGACATGGGGAAAAATTAAAAGTAATTAATAGACTTTATGCTTAATTGAGGGTGGAGAGTAAAATTCTCCACCTTTTTATTTTGTTAAGGTTTTTACTTTGTTAAAGGATTATAAAAAGGAAAATAAATGGATAGTAAAGAATTGCGAGAAAAATATAGCAAATTGTCGGTTTTGGTTTGTGGGGATATGTGCCTTGATAAAGACTTCATTGGCAGATATTCGGGCTATTCCCGCGAAGTAGAGCAATTGCCCATATTTAGGACTGAAATAGAAAAGTATAACCCTGGCGGAGGAGGAAATCTCTCGGTTTGTTTCTCCACTTTGGGCGTTAAAACAAAGATCGCTGGATTCTGGGGCGGGGAAGATGATATAAATAGATACATCCTTGAAAAATCATTTAAAATGAGAAATATTGATACCTCTGGAATGGTTATAGGATCAAGAACGCCGACTTTCGGCAAGGTATATCTAAGAAGTGGCATACATATATATAGAATTGACCTTGTATCTGAACCAGTATCAGAAGAAATGATATATAAATTAGCAAGCAAAATCCAAGAAATTATGCCTTCTGTTGATTTTGTGGCATGTGCAGATTACGAAGAAGCAAGTGATTTTGGCGTTTGCTCAGAAGAAGTTGTTGATACTGTTAGAAAAAGCACTTTGCCTAAATTTGGCACAAGCAGGGCAAGGATAAAGAGATTTAAAGGCTTTGATTATATGCTTCAAAACACCAAAGAGATCACAGATCAAACTTCATTGGATAAGAATATAGACATTCAAGCAATAGTTTATGATTTTATTAAGAAACTTGGCACAAAAGAGTTTATAGTGACAATGGGCGGTAAAGGTGCGACTGCGTTTCGCTTAGATATTAATGACACGAACAAATTAGAATCAATACTCGTAAGTTCAGAGGAATTAACTGGCAATATAGACCCCTGTGGCTGTGGTGATATGTTTTATGCTGCTTATTCCGCTAGCATAATGGCTGGCTATGATACAGAGACAAGCATTAAAATAGCAAACTCTGCTGCAAGGGTTGTGGCAAGGAAACTTTTTGGAACTGGGCAGGCTACTCCAGAAGAGATCGCTCAGGAATATAATATTCTTTATAAGGACAAATGATGGAAAGTAAAGTATCAATAGTTAAAAATAAGAATATAGTGGAAAATGTTATAAACGCTTTAAATCTCATAGATGCCCAATCTTTCGTATCGCCAGATAAAAAAATCCTCATTAAACCAAACCTTTTGGAAATACACAACGCTTATTCTGGTTATGTCACAAAACCTGAAGTCATCAGGGGAATAATAAGATTTTTCAAGAATGCAGGGACGAGAAATATCATAGTCGCAGAAGGTGGAAACGTTGATACGATGAAATGCGCGGAATGTAGCGACATTCTGAATGTCGTAGATCAAGAAGGTGCAAAATTTGTCGATCTCAATTATGATGAAACAACTGTCATTAAAATTCCAAATTATTTACGTCTGCCCGAAGTTAGAATTGCAAATACCGTCCTTAATAGTGATGTAATAATTAGCGCTCCCGTTTTAAAAACTCATCTTTACGCAACAGTTACATTGTCGCTTAAAAACATGATGGGCGTTCTAATCAATGATGAATCTCCAAAGAAACTTGACAAAAAGATAATCCACCCTGAATTTTGGGGACCTGGCGACTTTGAACGAATGGGGCGAGAAGAATCTATAAAATCAATTATGTCTGCTGATATGCGTATAGTTGATCTTATCAGTGTTGTCAGACCTCATTTAGCAGTTATTGACGCTATAACAGGTATTGAGGGAAACGGTCCCTCGTCAGGAGATATTGTTAATAAAATTGACGTAATAATAGCAGGAAATGATCCTGTTGCTACTGATGTAGTTGGTTCGCTCTTTATGGGGATAGACCCAACTAACATCGGACATATAGCTATGGCAGGTAAAAAATCGTTAGGCGAGATAGATATATCAAAGATAAGTATTAGAGGTCTATCCTTAAACGAGGTTAGCCGAAAATTTCGTCTGCCAGATTTTATCGCAAGTCATCTTGATTGGTTTGATTGGGTTAAGAAGCAAGT
>DTPJ01000028.1 GCA_011334435.1 Candidatus Poribacteria bacterium
ACCCTTCATCAAGATTAAGGACGTTGAAGATGAAATCCAACTCTTCATCAAGTTCTTCATCATTAGGTAATTCCGATAATGCATAATTTTGATCCCACATTTAGAAAATCCTCTGTATAACCGTTAATTTAGATTTTTCCTATTCCGTCTTCATATATGCCTGCTACTATTGACTCAATCTCTGGCTCTTCTATTGTAAGATCAATTATATCATATTTTCCTGTAACTTTGGAGATCAATTGTGAAGCGGAAATATCATCATAAATTCGCAAATACTATGCCATAAATCAAGGTCTTTGTCTTTGTCCATATTTTTCGTAGTATGTCATCTCACCAGCGGATTTTTTGATTGCTTGACTTCCTGCAACTAATGATTTTCCTATTGGAAGAAATATCACAAGTCTTTTATCTGCAGGCACGTTAAGTATGGCTTTCGCTTCTTCCTCTTTTCTCAGCAATGTCCCTTCAACCCAACACGATTCATATCCTAATGCGGTGATCGCTAATAACATATTTTCCGCAGATGCAGATACGTCCTCAAGCCAGTATTTGCTCTGTTTTTCATCTGCAACAATCGCTATTATAGCAGAAGCATCTCTGATAAATCCTTGGACTATGCTTAACTTTGATATTGTTTCTGGGTCTGTTATGATGATAAATTCAAAAGGTTGTCTATTCATTCCCGAAGGTGCAAGCCTTCCAGCATCAACGATTTTTTCAAGATCGCCCATCGGTATTTCTGTTTTTATCAAAGAACGACAGCTTTTACGTTTGGCGATAGCTTCAAATAAATCCATATTTTTCCCCTCCTGATAGATTTCAATAAACCATTTTCAATTTTCTCCGTTTAATAAAATATCATCTTTATTTCTTAATGTCAACATTTTACGAAGTTTTTAGTAACCTTTTGAAAAATCAAGGAGAGAACAGATGAAAAAAGGGAAATTTTTTATATCAATCGGCATCGGTGTTATGGTAATTATGATAGGAATTGGAACTTATATATTCGCCCAAGAACAGCAGAAACCCGTCCAAAAGCAATCTTCGCTTATAATGCTTGGGGGATTAAAATTGAAAGAAAACGCTGACAAGACCTCTGCGGAAAAGCTTTTCAATGAATACCTTATACCATCAATGAAGGATAAAAAGGGGTTAAGGATGAAAGTTTTGAAAAAAATGCCCTTGCCAAATGAAATGCCAAATTCTTATGATTATATAATGGTAGCTGAGGTAGATGATCCGATGATAATAATGCAACTTATGAGTCCCCAGAGTAGAGATAGCAGATTAGAGCAATTCGGAAAGGCTATGAAGGAATACGCAGGAGAGCCAAATTTATCATTATATACTGTCATAGCAGATACCGCTGAGACAAAAGAAGCCGAAGCAAAGCAGGATAAATAGAAAAACTAACAATGATTTTAAGCGAAAGCTCAACGCCTTCGCTTATTTATTGTTATTATATTATTGTCGCCAAGAGAGAACAGGCTTTTCCATCAAGCCATAGGGGACATTGACATACTCATCTGTCCAGCTATCTCCGCCAGAGACAAATTCGCCAGGACCCGTCCAAGGCGGATATACCTCTTTAAGATGTAACGGACCTAATAGATTACGTCTACTGCTCACAACCTCTATTTCAAGCGTATTTTTTCCCGCTTGAACGAAATCTGTTATGTCAACTTCATAAGGTTGCCATGCGATAGCACCAGCATGTTTGCCATTTAACCTTACTTTGACCAAAACAGCGTCCCATTTCGGCAGTTCAAGGAATAGCCTCTCACCTTTCTTTATAGTCGGCTCTATCTCTGTGATATAAGTTATTGACCCGCTATAACATGCAAATCCCTGATCAACCCAGTTGCCAAGCGACAGTTCAGTCGGTAGATCAGTTATGACAGGAGTTGTGCCATTCCATTTGAATCCGAATTCCCCTGTGAAATACATAGCTTCCAGATTGGACGTTGAAATATAATCCGTCTTTAATATCAGCTCGTTTTTGCCTTTCTTTAAGAACCATGGCAGGACCCTTATGCGTGTAAATGAGTTATCAATCCACCAACCCTCGTTTTCATCAGCCATAAGCTCAAAGCCATTTAGATATATCTTATATCTTTCAGGCTCTTCAATAACTAAGTGACATGGTCCCTTTGGCAAGGACTCTACCTCAAAATGATACCTTAAAGCTATTGGCAAAGGCTTTTCTTCTGGTGGTTTTACCTGCGCCCATGGTTGAACCATTGCTCCGCCACGATGTCTTAAACCAGCAGCGTCTCTGACCGCCCTATCAAGTTTTAGTATCTCCAAAGGTGCTTGCCATTCTCCGCCATTGATAGAATATTCTGCGACATCAAGTGGAAATGCGTTTGGTTCATCTCTCATTATTTGCCATTTATCAGGACCAAAGGCTTCTCTTCT
>DTPJ01000628.1 GCA_011334435.1 Candidatus Poribacteria bacterium
TCTTTGACTAATTGTCTGAATTGCTCAACATTTTCTACTTTCTTTTCACTGACAATAAAGGATATTACTTGTCCTAACCGCAAACCTGCTTCAACTGCTGGGCTTTGTGGTTTTAATTCTGTAATGATGACGCCTTCTGCTCCATAAGGCAAAGCTTGAACAGTTATACCCAATATAGGAATTTGCATTGTGTTACCTATTGGCTTTTGCTCCATCTTTTGCTTGATCTCTTCTCCTTTTTTGGCAATTGCCTTTTCTTTATCAATATTTTCTTGCGTTTGTGGCATATAAAATTCTGGAACCGAAACTGATACGGTCTTAAATTTATCATCATTAGCTACCGTAAACTTGATCTCCTCGCCTTTGGCTATAGCTTCATTGACGATCCTTTCGTAATCCTGAACAGTCTTAACGGGCTGATCGTTTATATATGATATAATCTCGCCCTTTTCTATGCCTAATTTTCCCGCTTTACTTTCTATCGTCAAATTTTTAACAACTAATCCGTCATTTTTATTATTGTCCCATATTATACCGATGTCATCAAGTTTAGTTGCACTGACTTTCACAATCTTAGGTATGCCAAATGTGACAATTTTATTGCCTATTGCTTCGTTTACCAATTGATTAAATTCATCAAGCGATCTTATTTTCTTGTTATCAATGACAGAATGTATTATCTCGTCTTTCTTAATAGTTAGCTTTTTTGATAATTCTCCCGATATATCCTGAGTGATCTTTATGCCATCTTCTGATGGTATAGCTTGAATATCAAGTATTGGGGACTGACCATTATTAGCTTTGATCTCTATATTCCTTTTTGATATTTGTTTAAGGGCAACGACCGCAGCACGTCTGACCTCTGCTTCTTCGCCTTTTTGGTCTTCTGTTTTCAATGCAGTTATTCTGTCCATTAGAGCCTTGATAGCAGTTGAGTCGCCAATATCGCCTAATGCTCTGACCGCACAAAATCTTGTCCCCATACGTTTATGTTTTATTATATCCTCTTGCATAAGGCGATCCACAACTTCTTTATAATTACTTAGTTTGCTTAAGACTAATGCTGCATCATCGCGTGACCTTGCATTCTTTGATTTTAAGGCTTTTACTAATGGTTTTATCATAGGATCAATATTGTCGTTTATATATTGTAAAGCCATTATTGCACTTTTACGGACGTTTTCGTTTCTATCTCTCAAAGCTTCTTCAATAAGGATTTTGAGGTATTTTCTTTTATTATATTTGTATGCCAACACCATTTGTTCTGATCTACGTTCTATTGTTGCGTTTTCATCATAATATCCGAGAAGATAATGGGCTTCGGCGTTTTGTGGCTCTTTCTCAATAGCAAGCTCAAACTGGGCTACCGCTTTAGCGATCTTTCCCCTTTTATCTGACTTCACCCATTCTTTACCTTTTGATAGATATTCATTCTGCGATCCACAACCGATGATAGCGATCGTGAAAATGCAAACAAACATAATGAATAAAGTTCTTTTCATAAACGTTTTCCTCCATTGGATTTCTGTTTTTTTCAGGAATAACGAAGAAGTAAATCTGTCATTCTACAAAGTATGAGGTTTCTCTACTCGCTCAAAATGACATATTAAAAAATGGTATATTAAGCTGTCCGAACTCATGCCCGAACTTCAATATTTAAAGCTTTTTCTCTAATATTATTATTTCCTTTTCAACAAATCCCCAGCTTTTATACTTTTCTATCAACTTTCCATCAGAACGGTTGGCTTCTATTTGAAGTATCTCAACGTTATTTTGTTTCGCTGAATCAGATGCGACTTCCATCAATTTATCTGCAACAAGAGAACCTCTCAAAGGACCTGTTACAACAAGTTGACTAACTTGAGCTACTTTCTTATTTTTTTTATCAAATTCAAGCAGTATATTCCCAACAGCGTAGCCGTTTATATCAGCGACCAACCTGTAAGCATCGCCACGGTCCATACGCTCAATATCACGTTTTAACTTTTTTTCTACTTCTTCTAATGTTTCTGATGGAAAACAATATGTATGCAATGAACTGGCATCATCAATACTTGCCTTACGAATTTTCAAACCTGTTGTTATATCAAACACTTGCTCCATATTGATTGACACCTCATCTTATATTAAATAATTGATAGTAGTAATCACTTATCAGTAAGATACACTATTATAGCCTTACTCGTCAAGACTTTATTTTTGCTAAAAAAGGAATTACAAAGCGATTGGAATTTAAAATCTTTATAGTTGTTTCTTTATTTTACGGATTATAAAATAACAATAACTGAGAATTCTGAAAACCATTTAAATCCAATTATCATAAGGATTAGAAAGCCATATAAAAATGAAAATGCTCCATATTTGTCATTCCCGTGAAAACGGGAATCCAGAAAAATTATGATAA
>DTPJ01000027.1 GCA_011334435.1 Candidatus Poribacteria bacterium
GTGTCGCAAGTGATACGAAACCTATTTATCGGAATGCGAGACAATATCTGGATAATTTTCAGATAATTAAAAGGAATAAAAGAGATGCCAGAAGGAACAGATCAGGAGGAACGGACAGAGTCGGCGACACCGCGTAAGCGGGAAGAAGCACGTAGAAAAGGACAAGTCGCACTAAGTAATGAGTTAGTTTCGTCATTTATGTTTCTTATAGGACTAACTGCTATAAGACTTGTATTTCCATCAATTTTTTCTGATGTTAAATCGCTGATGGAGAACACTTTAAGCAATTTATCGCCTGATGAGATAAATCCCGAAAATATGAGCCATTATGGTATTGGCACTATATTTTTGATGGGAAAAATGTTTGCCCCTTTTGCCCTAATTATGATTGTATCTGCTTTGGCGATCAATTTTGCTCAGGTCGGATTTTTCATAACTTTTGAAACTTTAATACCGAAGTTTGACAGAATAGACCCGATAAAAGGTTTCCAACGTTTTGTATCCAAAAGAACCTTTGTTATGCTGACGCAATCACTTTTAAAAGTCGTTGTCGTCGGATACGTTCTTTATATAACAATAAACAGTCAAAGGGATAAGATATTAGCCCTTGCAGTTGTAGAAGTTAAACCTGCCATCATTGAAATAGTTCGGCTTACTTTCAAGATGGGCTTTCGTGTCGCATTTCTGCTATTCATAATTTCAGTCTTTGATTATGCCTATCAGCGATGGGAATATGAACGTAGTTTAAAGATGACAAGAGAAGAAGTTAAAGAAGAAATGAGAAGCACCGAAGGAGACCCATTAGTAAAGTCAAGGATAAGAAGCATCCAGCGTGAATTGGCAATGAGACGTATGATGCAGGAAGTGCCTTCCGCAGATGTGGTCATAACTAACCCAACACATTTAGCAGTGGCATTGAGATATAAGCAAGATGTTGACAAAGCACCAAAAGTATGTGCAAAGGGACAAAATCTTATAGCGGAACGGATAAAAGAAATAGCACGTGAACATTATATCCCAATAATAGAGGATAAACCATTGGCACAGATGCTATTTAAGCTTGAATTAGATCAAGAGATACCTTCAACGCTTTATAAAGCTGTTGCAGAGATACTCGCAAAGGTCTATCAGATGAGCAATAGGAAAATGCAATAATGGGCGCGAATTCAACAAGAACAGGAATTTTAAATAGAATAGCAAGCCATACTGATGTTGCACTTACCGTTGCAATCGTCGGGATCATTCTCGCTATGCTTATTCCTTTACCATCAATAATGCTGGACTTTATGCTCTCATTCAACATCGCATTTGCGTTGATAATACTTTTTATATCTTTGTATATTCTACGTCCTTTGGACTTCTCTTCTTTTCCATCTGTGCTTTTGGTATCCACAATTTCACGAATGGCATTAAATGTTTCATCAACCAGATTGATACTTCTTCATGGTCATCAAAGCGAATCAGCAGCAGGAGAAGTCATCAGAAGTTTTGGGAAATTTGTTGTTGGGGGAAATTATGTAGTCGGATTCATAGTCTTTTTAATACTTGTGATCATTCAATTTGTTGTCATAACCAAAGGTGCAGGCAGAATAGCAGAAGTCGCTGCAAGGTTCACTTTGGACGCTATGCCGGGTAAACAGATGAGCATAGATGCGGATATGAACGCAGGACTTATAACGGAAAATGAGGCAAGAGAACGAAGAAAGGCAATATCCAGAGAGGCAGACTTTTATGGTGCTATGGACGGTGCGAGCAAATTCGTCAGAGGCGATGCAATAGTCGGAATTTTAATAGTGTTCATCAATATAATTGGCGGATTAATTATAGGCGTCGTCCAACATGGGATG
Organism: Candidatus Poribacteria bacterium; assembly: GCA_011334435.1. Taxonomy (GTDB): domain Bacteria; phylum Poribacteria; class DTPJ01; order DTPJ01; family DTPJ01; genus DTPJ01. Next base: position 1,848 of record DTPJ01000027.1, read on the forward strand.
AACATATCACAGGCAGGCGGTAGATATGCCATTATGACAATCGGTGATGGATTAGCAAGCCAATTGCCAGCTTTGATAATCTCAACTGCATCGGGATTTATTGTAAGCAGAGCTGCTTCTGATTCAAATTTTGGGAGGGAGGTCTCTTTCCAATTCCTTAATCATCCAAAGGTTTTCGCTATCACATCTGGCGTTATGTTGGTGATGGGACTTGTGCCGGGATTACCAAAGATTCCATTTCTGCTTCTATCTGTGATAACTGGTGGCATCGCTTATATGAATAGAAAAGGCTTTTTATCAGCACAAAAAGTGTCGCCAGAATTGGCAGAAAAAGGCACGGAAGAGCAAGAAAAACCAGAATCAGAAGAAGAAAATCTTGAACGAATTATGGAAATTGACCCTATGGAATTGGAGATCAGTCATACATTGATACCGATGGTTGATCCTAACGAAAATGGGAGTTTATTAGACAGAATAAAGATTATGCGTAGGCAATGTGCAATAGATTTAGGATTTATTGTCCCACCTATCAGGATCAGGGACAACATACA
>DTPJ01000114.1 GCA_011334435.1 Candidatus Poribacteria bacterium
TCACGAAAAACACTGAATATCTGATGATCTTTATTCCATCTTGATATTCTGATCGGTTTTTGAGCAAAATCAGTTCTGCTTCCAAATGAGACAGACAAGAAATCAAGCTTATTATAAAAATCACGATCAGCAGATTTGCCAACAAATATTACAATGTTTCCACCATTAGAATAAAACTCATTCAGATTACGAATCGCACTATCAGTCAACCTGGCGACATCAACAAGCACGACAGCATTATATTTATCAAGCGATACTTTGCCTAATTCATCTATCGTTACATTAACGGGATATATCATCGCCTCTGACTCTAAAGAATTATATGGATTCAACGCCAAATTGACATAAAATCTATTATCGCCTGCGACAAGAACTTTGACACGACCGATGACGTCAAATACAAAAAAACTTGAATCATCAACAGGAAGTTGATCGGCTGATAATCTCACTTCGCCTGTGTAAATTCCCGGCTTATGAAACACATCGGTAAAGGATACTGTATTCCCTGAAACTGTTGATTGACTTTTCTTTTCGCCATCTATAAATAATTCAGCGATTGTCTGCCCTGACGTCGTGCCTTTGACTTTTGCGATTATCTGGACTGGTGCGCCCGTTCCTATTATATCATTTGATAATCTGATATTTTCAATTGCCCTATTATCTGCATTTTCACCGACCTTGATTATGTAAGTCTCAATTTCATTTGGCTGTTCAGAGAACGTCGTTTTCCAATTTTTCCAACCGTTTTCGCATAGATCGCTAATTAAATAAACTTGTTTTTGAGGATTTTTTGATTCTTTTATTAATGAATATGCCTCTTGCAAAGACGTTAAAACGGAAGTCCCTTTATAAGATAATTTCGCATTTTGAACTGCACTTTTAACTTGCTGAATATTTGAGGTAACTTGCTTAAATACTATATCTGGAACATCGGACATAAGTATAAGTGAAGCATTGTCGCCATTTCCTAATGAATTAAGTATCTCTAATGCCTTTTCTTTGGCGATATTGAATCTTATACCCTGCAAACCAGAATATCCCATACTATATGAGTTATCAAGGACAATAACAACGCTTCTTTTCGCCATACCACTTGCAGATGCAAGCCATTTGCTTTTGAATATAGGTCTGGTAAAAGCCAAAACTATCAATAAGATTATTAACATTCGTAGAATCAGTATTAGTATCTGTTTCAGTCTTAAGCTTCTGACCTTTCTACGATTGAGGGATAAAAGGAATTGCAGACTACTAAAATCTATGATCTTCGCATGTCGTCTGCTCCAAAGATGGATAATCAATGGAATTCCAACGGCTAATAAGCCTATAAGCAAGAACGGATTAAAAAAGTTCATTTTTGTCTATTTCTCTTAGATAGATAAGCGGAAAGTGCATAGTCAAAAGGCACAGATGTATCAATTTGAACGTAGTCTATCAAACTGGCATTACAACCATTTTTATATTCGTTGATAAGGTTTTTTATTTTACGTAGATATTCATCTTTCAATATTTCCGCTTCTATTGTGAGTTGTCTTTGTGTTTCCATATCTCTAAATAAAACAGTTCCGTCAAAGGGGAACATAAGCTCAGCAGGATCAAGGACATGAAATACAATAACTTCATGCTTTTTGTGTCTGAAATGTTTCAAAGATCTGAGGACCTTCTCTGGATCATCAAGAAGATCGGAGATAATTATCACTAAACCTCGTCTGACTATTCGTTGTGCTAATTCATGGAATGTAGTGCTAATGTTTGTTTCTTTTCCGGGCGAAGATTTTTCAAGCTCAGAGATTATTATATGAAGATGTGAAGGACCATTTCTGGGTGGTATATAAGTTTTTAATCTATCATCAAAAGTCACTAATCCGACAGAATCTCTCTGTTTAAGCATTAAATATGTCAAAGAAGCAGATAAAAAGCAGGCATAGTCAAACTTTGTAAGCATATTAGATGCTTTATCGCTCTTAAATCCCATTGATCCGCTCGTATCCAAAACTATATAGCTACGGAGATTTGTCTCTTCCTCAAATTTCTTTATATAGTATCTATCAGATTTACCGAAGACTTTCCAATCAATATACCTTATCTCATCTCCGGGCATATATTGGCGATGCTCCACGAATTCAACGCTAAAGCCTTGATATGGGCTTTTGTGCATGCCTGATATAAAGCCTTCTACTACAAGCCTAGCGGCAACTTCCATCCCCGCAAGCCTTGATATTGCATTTGGGTCAAGGTATGTCCTTTTTTCTTCCATAATTATTTAAATCCCTCTTTTCCAAGGATTTTTCTGTATGTAAGTCAAATCTCTCAACCTCGTTTCTTGGAACAATATCATGCAAATATGCAGATGGAACAACGATTCTAAGATCAGCATTCTCCGCTAA
>DTPJ01000102.1 GCA_011334435.1 Candidatus Poribacteria bacterium
ATAAAGATTGTTGGGGTCTATTTTTAAGGCAGACTCAAATTCTTTAATAGCAAGGTCCCATTTACCTTGATCGCTATAAATAAAGCCTTTGTAATTATAGGCATGGATATATTTCGGGTTTATTTTAATGATGTTATCAAATTCTTGTAATGCTAAATCAATGTTTCCAAGCTTGACATAGATTTCTGCAAGTTTTCTACGTGTTTCTATTGATTTTGCATCTTTTTTTAATGCGTTAGAGTATGATTCTATTGCCATATCGTAGTTTTCAGCATTTAGATAATTATCGCCTTCTTGGATATAAAATTGTGCATCATGTTTGAGAACAGGCTTTTTCTCTCCTACGCCAAAAACAGCACATCCCGATAATGCAAGAATAATAATAAAAAATAAAACAAATCTTGATAAGTTTTTAATCATAAAATCTTCTCCAAAAATGTCTTAAACATTTAATTTTAACGTTCAGTTATTTGTATGTTTTGAACCTTTGTATCTAGGCTTTATTTAGATCAATAAAACGAGTTTATGTATTATTTAGATTACTGATATTATTATACTCTTTGTCAAAAAATTTTCAATATTAATGTCCGAACTTCAATTAGTATTATATTGACTTTTTGCTATATTCCTTTATAATAAACGTGACATCATTTATAACAAATTGGAATATCTGGCAACAATAATGGAGATAGAGAGATGGATAATAAAAAATCAGATCGTCCAGCGGTGTTAGGTGGAGCGCCTGTGTTTATTCAAACTGTTCAAGAACCACAGTTTCCGAAACTTGATAAATGGAAACAGATGACAGAAGAAGAGGCACAAGTCGCCTATGATATGACTTTACGCAATGAGCTTTCTGGTGGGACACCAGTTGTCCGTGAATTTGAAAGGCAATGGCGCGAAATGATAGGGACTAAATATGCTATAACGGTAATGAACGGCACTGCATCATTGTTCAGTGCATATTTTGGGTTGGGTGTCGGACCTGGTGATGAGGTTATCTGCCCAACTTATACTTGGATATGCACAATTGCCCCTGCGATAATTCTTGGAGCTAAGCCTGTCTTTTGTGAAAGTGACCCAGAAAGTGCAATGGTTGATCCTGCGGATATACGAAAACGAATTACAAGCAAGACCTCTGCGATTGTCGTTGTGCATTTATGGGGAAATGTCTGCGATATGGACCCGATAATGGAAATAAGCAAAGAAACGGGTATCCCTGTCATAGAGGATTGCTCACATGCTCATGGAGCAATGTATAAAGGTCGTCCTTGTGGAAGCATAGGTCATGTGGGTTGCTGGAGTCTTCAAGGAAGCAAACCTGTCAGTGCAGGTGAAGGCGGAGTTATCGCGACAAACGACACCGAAGTCTTTGAAAGGGCATGCCTGATAGGTCAAGTAAACAGGATTATGGGTATGGACCTCGTAACAGAAAAATATGCGAAATATCAACCTCTTGGGACAGGAATGAAATTTCGCGCTAACCCTGTTGGCATTGGCATAGCACAAGTTCAATTACGTAAACTTAAAGAATTAAATGATAGACGGAGAAAATATATAGAGGAAGTTGAAGATGGATTAGAAGATATCCCCGGAGTAAAGAGAATAAAGGTTTATGACGGTGCTGTCAGAGGCGGATTTTATGGATTTCCAATAATACATATCCCAGAGGAAAACAACGGGCTTTCAACTCAGGAATTTGTCAACGCTTTGCAAAAAGAAGGTTTACCTGCACATTTGAGCGGTTATCCGTTACTGCATAGATTGCCGATATTTGCAGAAGGATTTGATCTGTTCACAAAAAACCGAGGACCTTTATGCGGTGACTATCAAGGCTATAAAGAAGGCGATTTCCCAAAAACCGAAGAGATGATAAAGCATTTAGTTTTTCTCCCGGTTTTAAGCGACCCTGTCCCAGAAGCGTCTGAATTGGTCTTGGAAGCTATTAGAAAAGTGGCATATAACGCCAGTGAACTCGTTCAGCAACAAGCATAAGATAGTTTAAGAAAAATTAACCAAAAATAAACTATCAATTAACAAATCAATGTTATAATAGTCTTGTAAAATGATTTAACCGACTATTTCTAAAAGTTATATTAAAATTGGTGCTTGACAATCTAATATACAAGTATTAACATAAGGTATGAATGTTGATCATTCATTTAACCAAAGGGGGTTGTATTTTATGAGACTGATTTTTCCAGTTTTTGTAGCTTTGGTATTGATCTGTACTTCGTCATTCTCAGCAAACTTGGTTGAGGAATTTGAAAAAGGGCTTGATGATTGGGTTGTTGTAGATGAACCGCCTGCATTGCTTAATGATAAAGGACCTTCAAATTGGGTAACTGAAATAAGCCCGTTCAAAGGGAAGGCACTTAATCAA
>DTPJ01000342.1 GCA_011334435.1 Candidatus Poribacteria bacterium
CAGGAGCAAAATTCAGACTGGAGATACACTTATTGCCGTAGGAGAGACATCAAAACTATCAATTCTCGAGAAAATGGCAAACGGCTCTGCTTAAACCACGAAATAAAGACATTGCTTATAAATACATTTTATCTGACGGAGGCGGGTAACCCCTCGATAATTTTGTGAAAATAGGACATCTGGCAATAACTCAATAAGTGAAATATAAAAATTTTTTTCTTGACAATTTATATTTAAAGCTCTAAATTATAGTCAAATAGCAGCCTAAATCCATTTAATTAATGGATGCGGGGGAACCAGATTTTGGGGCGTATTTACTTTAATAACAGGTAATAGGGAACTTCCAGTCCCAAGCCCGTCAGCTAACTCCGTAGGCGTTTGGAAGGGCATTGAACAGAATGAAAAACCGCTGGCATGCCCGCGGTTTTTTAATGCTTTTTGCCCTTTGTGGAGAAGAAAATGATTAGTCATGAGTCTTCTGTAAAGGGCATTATTAAATCCCTTGGTCTTGTATTTGGAGATATTGGAACAAGCCCAATTTATACTCTAACAGTAATCTTTCTTCTTACGCGGCCTTCAGAACATCATGTTATTGGAGTATTATCTCTTATTATCTGGACCCTGATAATTCTAGTATTTGTTGAATATGCATGGCTTGCCATGAGTCTTGGTAAAAAAGGTGAAGGCGGTACAATTGTTCTCAAAGAAATACTCATTCCACTTCTGAAGAAAGGACGACGGGTATCTTTTATAACCTTCCTGTCATACATTGGCATATCTCTTTTGATCGGAGATGGTGTGATAACTCCTGCAATAAGTATACTCAGCGCAGTTGAAGGTTTATTGCTCGTACCCGGTCTCGAAAAAACTGATCAGACAATACTTATTTTTATTGCAGGACTTATTGCATTAGCTCTCTTTTCTATTCAGAGAAAGGGCACGGAAAAAATTGCAGGCGCATTTGGACCTTTGATGCTCCTGTGGTTTTTATCACTTATTACTTCAGGAATCCTTTCTATAATTAAATTTCCGATTGTATTGAAGGCGGTAAATCCATATTATGCGCTGGAATTTCTCTATGAAAACAATATCCTTGGGTTTTTTGTGCTTTCCGAAGTTACTCTTTGTGCCACAGGAGGTGAAGCCTTATATGCGGATATGGGACATCTTGGACGAAAACCTATTTTGAGGGCATGGTATTTTGTTTTTGTTGCTCTAATAATTAATTATCTCGGACAGGGAGCTTATATGATTAAATATCCCGATGCACATAATGTTCTTTTCGAAATGATTTTTTATCAATCTCCATATGTGTATATTCCCTTCCTTATACTTAGTATCATAGCCACTATTATTGCTTCACAGGCAATGATAAGCGGCATGTTTTCAATTGTATATCAGGGGATCACGACTCATATTATGCCAATGTTCAGGATTGACTTTACTTCTACTGAACTGAGATCTCAAATTTATATAGGAACAATAAACTGGTTTTTACTTTTTTCTGTCTTGTTTGTAATGTATGAATTCAAGGAATCGAGCAAACTTGCGACAGCTTATGGACTTGCTGTAACCGGAACCATGACCATTACTGGTATTATGATGACATGGATATTCTATCTTAAAAGGAAGAATTATCTTTGCTTTATTTCATTAGTTGTAACTGTAATAGATATTGTATATCTACTTTCAAACTGCTATAAGATACCACATGGTGGATACTGGTCAATAATTATCGGTTTGGTACCCTTTCTGACTATAATAATATATACTAAAGGCCAGAAAAAGCTTTACACTAAATTGAAAGCAGTCCCATTATCAGAATTTCTTATTAAGTATAATTCTTTTTACAAAACAAATAACAAAATAAATGGCACAGCACTCTTTTTCATTAAAGATCCGAATGAAATACCTCCTTTTATAATACGCAGCATGTTTGTGAACAAAATTCTTTATAAATATAATATTATTGTTACAATTATAAAACGCGATGATCCATTTGGAGTAACGGGGTTTTTTAAAGAAGACCTGGCTCCCGGATTAAAAGTTTTTGAGATTCAGATAGGTTATATGGAGGTGCCTGATATTGAAGATATATTGAAAGAAGCGGGCATAGAGGAAAATACTATCTTCTATGGTCTTGAAGATATAGTAACAACCAATCCAATCTGGAAAATATTTTCAATTATTAAAAGGCTGAACCCAACCTTTGTGCAGTTTTATAAATTGCCCTCGCATAAATTGCATGGGGTAGTTACAAGGGTGGAGATATGAAAAAAGAAGGTCTTATTATTTCCTTAATTCAGCGCCTGTTTTTTCGATGAGATATTTGACAAGTTGTGTGTGTTGAGCTTCAACTTCCTCATCTGTTAA
>DTPJ01000750.1 GCA_011334435.1 Candidatus Poribacteria bacterium
CTTCGGGGTTAAAAGTCTTTAACTTAATGGCTATGGGATAAAAGGGGATTTAATATTTTTTCTTGTTATTAAAAATGGATTTGGCTAGTTAACAATATTTTTTAATTCAAAATTGTCCAAAGTTTATTAAGAAAACAGGAATTCTTGAAAATGCTCAGGCAGACTCCTTCAACTTTTAACCTTTAACTTTTAACCTTCAACCTTACTTATTTTAGGAAATGTCCGAACTAACGTCCTAAGATCACATTTCTCTGTTGATAATATTCAATAAAAGAGTTATTATTATATATGGTTTAAAAGAGTTATTATTATATATGGTTTATAATGCTAATTGAAAAACTATGTTGGAAAAATGAATTATGAATAAAAAGGTTTATATAACGTTAATATTAATGTCAATATCGCTACTTATAATCAGTCTTCCTTCATCTGCTCAATTTATAGATGTCAATAAGGTCAATGATCGCAGTTTTGATTGGATGACTTATAAGACAACTCATTTCACAATCTATTATTACCCAGAAGCAAGTCATTTAGTTAGGGTTATGGGCGATATGGCAGAAATTGCTTATGCAAAGATAAGCGAAATTCTTGAACATGATGTCCGAAAGAAAATCCCATTGATCTTATACAAATCCCATGCGGACTTTCGCCAAACAAACGTCGTTACAGAAGCATTAACAGAAGGAGTTGGCGGATTCTCTGAGCTGTTAAAATATAGAGTTGTAATTCCATTCACAGGGTCAATGGACGATTTCCAGAAAGTCATAACACATGAAGTAACTCACGTCTTCCAATTTGATATTCTATATAAAAACATTATTTCTCACATATACACAGGTGAGTTTCTATATAGCCCGCCATTGTGGTTCGTTGAGGGGATGTCGGAATATATGGCTGATGATTGGAATGCAGAAGGGGAAATGGTATTAAAAGACGCAATATTCAACAATGAGATTGTCCCATTAACTCAATTGCAGGATTTTAGCATCCTTGGGTCTCGTGTTTATCTTGGCTACAAAGAGGGTCAGTCTGCTGTGACTTTCCTTGTTGAAAAATACGGGATTGATAAATTATCTGAGATATTGCGAGAGCTTGCCATTAGCAGAACAAAGGATATGGATGAAGCACTTAAAAATACCATAGGAATCGATCTAAAAGAGTTCAACGAGGAATGGGAAGAATCCATAAAAAAACGTTATTTGCCTGAGATAGGGACAAAACAAACAGTTAATTCAATAGGAACAAATTTGACAAAAACTAAAAATGACTATAATAACATAAAACCTATATGGTCACCAAGCGGAGATTTAATAGCATATATCGCTGAAACAAGCACTAAAAGTGAGATAAGAATTGTCTCATCTAAAGATGGTGAGATCATTTTCAAGATAAACTCTGGTTCAATTGACGGTGGATACGAGTCAATAAGGGAAAGCGGATCAGGATTATCTTGGTCACATAACGGAGATAACATAGCCTTCATTGCTAATAAAGATGACAAGGATTTTCTGACAATTGTAAATATCGTAACAGGAAAGATGACAAAAAAACTGGCGTTACCTTATGATGTTATTTATAGCCCTTCATGGTCGCCTGATGATAAAAGAATTGCTTTCATTGCATTGAAAAATGGTTTGTCTGATATATATATACTAAACATATCAGATGATTCTGTAACTCAAATGACATCTGACATCTATCAAGAGCATTCGGTTTCTTGGCATCCAACAGAGGAAAAATTAGTATATTCATCAGAAAGAAATGGACGATATAAGCTATTTTTGTTAGATGTGCGATCTCAAAATATACAACAGATAACTTACGGTTTACAAAATGATGTATCTCCTTCATGGTCATCCGATGGTAAGAAGATTTTCTTCTGTTCAAATGCAAATGGGGTTTATGATGTGTATAGTATTAGTGTAGATAATATTAATCCAGAAAGCAAAACGGTTGATGTAATAAAACACACAAATATACTTACAGGGTGTTTTAGTCCTGCTATTTCTCCTGATCAGAATAGTTTGGCTTTATCCATATTCCATAATTATAGAAATGACATATATGTTGTCAAAGCATCTGATTTGATGAATGAGAAAGTTACTTTTTCGGGGACAGAAGAACCCTTTGAACCTCTTTATGAATTTGATGATAAACCTGTTAGAGGAGTAAAATATGATTTGGATTTCTCCCCAGATTTGATATATTTAAACTTTGGATATGTTTCTGGCGGAGTTTTTCAGAACACATTACAATTTGTCGCAAGCGATATGATGGGCGATCACAGGATCATGGCGGGATTAGATGTCATATCACTTCGCAATCAACCTGACTTTTTCGCAGCATACTATTATCTTAAAAAAAGACC
>DTPJ01000538.1 GCA_011334435.1 Candidatus Poribacteria bacterium
CATTAAGAGACTGCGGAAAGCCAGTTTGGATATTTGTCATCTCTTGTAAAGAACGCATCAAATACCTTAGTCATAGCTTGTGCGACCTTAATGCAGTCATTTTCCGTCCACCATTGATTCACACCAACAGACACATGTCTGCTTGTCAGGTCAATGACGTTTGGACACATATCAAACGAATATTTGACTTTCGCAGATTCCCCTGCTTTTGGGCATTCCCATGGACATCCATCAGAAGTTGCTGGGACTTTGTTCAGGATCATCTCCATATATTGATAATAATGCCAATCGGGATTTGTGCTTCTCCCACGAGTTCCAGCACTGACGCCTTCTGCACTGAGAGCAGATGCTAATTTCTCTGCTTCCTCTGCGGTTCTACCGAAAAATCCTATGGAATGACCCATTTCGCCGTCTATATCGTGAATGACTCTCGGACGTAATTCCTTATACACTGGCAGATTTGACATTATGAGTTTCTTATTTTTTCTCCATCTGTCAAGTTGTGCTTCCATCTTTCTGAATTGGACAAGTTCAACAGTTCCTTCAAGTTCTGACATACGATAGTTCAGACCACAGAAAAGCTCGCCTTTCCAACGTGCTGGGGCGAAACGGTCAGGTCGCCATAATCCGCCAGCTTCTGCCCATTGTTGAGCTCTTGCGAACAGTTTATCATCATTAGTCATCACCAGTCCGCTTTCTCCGCCACCTGTGACTTTATATGAACTGATGCTAAAACAGCCGATATTGCCAATAGTTCCAACTCTTTTTCCCTTAAATTTAGCTCCGCATGATTGGGCGCAGTCCTCTATTACCATCAGTTTATGTCGTTTCGCTATGTCCATTATTGCGTCCATATTGCAGACAAAACCGCTCATGTGAACAGGGGCAATAGCCTTAGTCCTTGGAGTGATTTTCTTTTCAACATCATTCGGATCAATCGTCATTGACTCGTCAATTTCACACCAAATCGGAATACCTCGTGCAACTACAACTGCCATCGCTGTCGCTGCAAAAGTATATCCGGGGACAATGACCTCATCTCCACATCCTATATCTGCTGCGACATAAGCGGTATGAAGTGCTGCTGTTCCAGATGATACGCCCATAACATGCTTGACATCAAAAAGCTTTCTAACAAGATTTTCCATCTCAGTCACTTTTGAATTTGGATTGTTAAAGTGAACCAAAGATGGTCCTACATCTACTTTTTCAACAACCTTGCGTATTTCTTCAATTATTTCGGGCGGATAACCCCATGTATCAGCCATTTCCAATAGCTCTGCGTGATCGATCTTAGGACTACCCTTGCCCTCAAAACTGTCAATTGCCTTTGGTCCTCCGTTAATTGCTAATTTGCTTTTTTCCATTTATTCATCTCCTTTTCTACTATTAGATGTTAGATGTTAATTTTAATATAGAGTATATTTTGATCGTAATTGTGAAAATGCCAAAAGATCATTTTCCCATGATGCTACGATCTCATCAATTGAACTTCCATCAGATATGGCTTTTCTCACTTTATCTGTCCCGATTAAAAGATCAAAATGCCTATTAAACTGGAAGTCGTTTGGATATAAATCCCTTATTGTGCTTATCATACTTAAAGCGGTCTTTAAGGGATTAAATATGTCCCTATCAATGACATGAACCTGCACTCCTCCGCAATTTTCACCATTATATTTAGAAAATGTTGGGACAAAATATAATGGTCTAAACCTAACGCCATGTAAAGACTGAGAATTTAGAATCTCTGACAAATTATATGGCTCTATCCAAGGCGAACCGATGATCTCAAAAGGTCTTGTTGTTCCTCGCCCTTCTGAGACATTAGTCCCCTCAAATAGACACATACCGGGATAAACTGTTGCGGTATCAAGCGTCGGCATATTTGGCGATGGCATCACCCATTGAAGCCCTGTTTGATCAAACCACATTGAGCGATCCCAATTGTCCATTTTTATTATTGTAAGATCAGCTTTAACCTCATCGTTATAAAGATTTGCCAATTCTCCAACCGTCAAGCCATGCCTTATCGGAACTTGCAAATATCCGACAAATGAGCGAAACGCAAGATCAAGCATACTTCCGTCTATGACGTTTCCCGTTATTGGATTTGGGCGATCTAAGACGATAAACTCAATGCCATTTTCTGCGCATGCTTCCATTGCCATTGCCATCGTGCTAATATAGGTATAAAATCTGACCCCTACATCCTGAATATCAAAGATCATGGCATTAATGCCTTTGAGCATTTCAGCGGTAGGCTTGTTTGTCTTGCCATAAAGGCTATAAATGGGAATACGATTGTAATGGACTGATGGAATTGAGATGGCATCTTGAACAGCTCCCCAAAGACCATGTTCAGGGGAA
>DTPJ01000824.1 GCA_011334435.1 Candidatus Poribacteria bacterium
TCTGCCACAAGATTTCTCCTTATAATCAATCATATCAACTCATGGTATCTGCCCATCCAATATACGAGTAGATAATCTACTCCGCTATATTGGACATTTATTCCGTGATGACCAGCATCACCGGGAGGTCGTCTTGCCTCTTCTCCTGTATAATAATTCCAGCCAAATTCTTTAGGTGGACGATATTTTAACGGAATATAACTTCCTTTACCGTTAGGAAGGTTTTTTTCAATACCAAATATGTATTTTAATGATTTCCTTATTTTTAATGGGATGTTATAATCCTCAATATATTCCCTAACGTCTTTATCCCATTTTGCCACTTTAAGATGAGAGACGTCATATTCCAATAACTCATAAATCGCTTTCCGTCCTGCATCGCTTTCTGGATGGCATATCGCGTAGTCAAACATAAGATAAACGTTACCATGTCCTTTTGTATCCTCATATAAAAGCTCCATACAGCGCATAACATGATGAAGTATATCTGGTTCTGTTTCATATTGAATCAGATGATATAATGGTGAATCCTGATGGTAATGTTGGAAGAATGGATTCGCCGATACTCTTGCATCTTTTAGTGCATGACCAAGAAAATAATGAGTGTCAATCAATTCAAGATATTTTTGTTGATAGCGATCTTTTTTTGTAATGTGATAGGCGGACTTTAAGAATGCAAGGGCAAAAAGCGGAGAAACCCAGAAATTGCCGTGTATGCAAGGCTTTCCATCCCAATCTACTGCTACCATATTGTTATCTATGATCAGATCGGTTATCGCCTCAACATCCGACGCTATGATCTTTCGTTCTTCTTCGGATGCGACGAGATCATAATAAGCAGAAAGACCGAAAATGTGTCCGCTGAGCTGGTCCCTACTTATATCTCCGATCCAATATATGCCATCTTTGTTGCGATGCCAACGTTTACGTCCAGTTCCAAATTCACCTTCAAAATCCTTCCGATAATGGCGAGCCACAACACCCGGAATTCCGCTAACGTTTGATAATTCGTGTAGTGCAAGCCATGATGATCTAGCATAATTCCTTGCAGAATCTTCTTTTGTGGTTGCGTATCTGAAAGATTCTGCGCCAACGTATAGTCCTGTCAACCAGTCAGCATCTTCTTGCCATTGATTCTGTGGTGAGTTTAATGGAAATCTTGTATCTACAACAGTTATTATTTGATTGTGCAACATACATTTCTCGTGAATAAGATCGTCAATTTGATTAGCTTTTTCAAGTAAAATATTATTGACTATACTTTTAGATAGTTGTTTAGATTTAAAAGGTTTATTCTCTGACGGAGCTGAGACGCCTATATATTTCAGATAGTCATAATAAAGGCGACTTTGCTTTTCTCCTCTTTCAAGCTCTAAATCGTGATAACTGAATCCGATTCTGGCTTCTACGTTTTTCGCTGATTTAAGCTGTCTTTCTAATCGTTCAATAGTAGCTGGATGAAGACTTGCTGGGTCGTGATCGGTTTGTTCTTTGACCACGCTATAAAGCGATGTCTGAACCCATACTTTTGGGCACTTTTCTAACATCATAAGATCATCTTTAATAGCCTCTGGAGACTGACGTTCCGAACCGACCTCATCTCTAACCATTAATATATCTATCCCTGCATCAAACGCTTCAATCCATGATTGTGACCATTTCTTGTGAAAAGACTTCTCTCGTGCAATCCATTCCTGATCATATTCGTTGAACTCATAATGCCTTCCTTCGGGTTTTAATCTTGGTTTCCGTGTTGAGCAGAGTAATTGTTTTTCCATAGAATAGCAAATCTGCGAAATTTCTCCAATTATATTTATAGTATCTGATTTAATTGGTTCATCAAACTCAAATGGAATATAAAAGCCCACAAAAGACTTATGTTTTTTATAATTTTCCCAAAGTTCAATTGCTGAAAAACTACTTCGTTCTGTATAACTTTTAACAGGATTATAATGATCCTCTGTTACAGAAAGGCAAGCATCTAAACCTAACCATACTTCTATATTTAGATCATCTGCCAAACAAAGCATATCTTCAATTAAATCACCTTTTGTTGTCCAACCTTGTTTGTAAAGTCTTGATCTATAGATGCTGTATCCATAAGAGGTTGTCCATTGAAAGATAATTTTACTCATTTTAAGATTAGCAATCCGTTTTAGGTGCTTATCTATATTGTCCCATTGAACTGCAAATAAAGGATTAATGAAAACTCCGTCAAGTTGCATAACGATAACTCCTCAAAATCTCTTAATAAGCCAACATATTAAGGTGCAGACCATATAAGTTTGCCATCTTTGTTAAACATGACCAATGATGATTCTGGACGCCTTTCAATTGTTCCCTTGAGCCTATTTGTGATTTCA
>DTPJ01000128.1 GCA_011334435.1 Candidatus Poribacteria bacterium
AACAAGAAAAAATATTGCAGTACCTTCAATCCATCTTTGCATAGTCAACATGCTTCTAGACCTTGGGTTAGAGCATTAAAGGAACTGATTACTTTGAATTACCTACTAAATTAATACAGTCTCCTCACATCAGAAAACCTATATAGACAAATTGTCGTGTCTGATTTATAATAGATCAGTAAAAGCATTTCTTTTAGATATGGAGAATGAAGATGAGCAAGATATTAGTAGTTGATGATGAAGAAAAAGTATGTTGGGCTTTTGAACAATTTCTCAAAAGTGAAGGACATACAGCACTTATTGCCAGTAACGCCCAAGATGCTATTGAGATGGTGACATCAGAATCTCCTGAATTGGTCATAATGGATATAAAGATGCCCGGCAGTATAGATGGTTTAGATGCAATAATTGAGATGAAAAAGATTGATCCAAATATTTATATTATTATAATGACAGCTTATGGCACAATGCAAACAGCGATAAAAGCTATGCAATCAGGAGCTTATGACTATATCGTAAAACCGATTGATCTTGATCAAATCAAAATCGTCATTGACAAGGCATTAATAGCGCGTAAGCAAAGCCAAGAATTAGCAATGCTTCGTTCGGAAGTTATGGGGAAATACCAAAAAGATAACCTCGTTGGCAATAATCCCAAAATGCAGGAGATATATAAGCTAATCGGAACATTAACTACAAACGATCTGACAGTTCGAATAGAAGGAGAAACAGGCGTAGGTAAAGAACTTGTTGCAAAGGCTATTCATTATAATAGTCCACGTAAAGATAAGCCATTTGTAGCGGTCAACTGTGCTGCATTAACAGAAAGCTTATTAGAAAGTGAATTATTTGGTCATGAAAAGGGTTCTTTTACAGGTGCAGTAATACAGAAACAGGGAAAATTTGAAGTTGCCCAAGATGGAACAATTCTTTTAGATGAGATAGGGGATATATCGCCAAAATTGCAGACAAAACTTCTCAGAGTGCTTGATAAAAGGGAATTTGAGAGGGTAGGCAGTAATCGTCCATTAAAGATGAATGCAAGAATCATAGCATCTACAAACAAAGACCTTTCTTTGGAAGTTCAATCTGGCAATTTTAGAAGTGACCTATATTATCGCCTAAGAGTAATGTATATAAAAATACCGCCATTACGAGAACGTAAAGACGATATTCCACTTTTAGTTCGTCATTTTATAGAAATGGCTAATGAAAGCTTGGGTAAAAAGATAATAGGGGTTGATGACGATGTTATGGATGTCTTACTTGAATATGATTGGAGTGGAAATGTCCGAGAACTTGAAAATGCGATTAAAAGTGCAGCAGTCTTATGTAAAGGCGATCTAATACTTCCTGAGCATCTGCCAAGTAGCATTAAAAGAATTGAGCATTCATCATCTGTTTATCACTCATTAGACTCAGCAATTGCTGATGTTCTTATGCAGAAAATCCAATCGGGATCAACTAACCCTTATGATGAGATAATTGACCATGTTGGAAGTTTTATTATAAAGACGACTCTTGATCAATATAAACAAAATCAAGTCAAAGCAGCCTCAGTATTGGGTATTAGCAGAACAACTTTGAGAAAAAAAATGAAAGAATAAATAAGAAAAATCAGACTTGAAATTTTGTATCTGACTTTCAGCCTTGCTCTATATTTCCGTCATTTCTGTTCTATATTTCCGTCATTTCTGTTCTATGTTTCCGTCATTCCTGCGGAAGCAGGAATCCATTTTTACCATTCTTTCCAAAGCACGTATTGACAATATAATTCTTTATACTTTTTCAACATTTCATTTTGTGCCTCTAATTCGGCTTTTTCCTTTAATAAATATTCTATCTCTTTATGTAATAGCTCATTTTCCTTATTTACAAGTTCATTTTCCTTCAAAATCTTAATGATGGACGTTATCTCTACCATAGTAAAAACTCCCACATTTCATTGTGAAATTATAGTTTTTTAGAACTGATTTAGCATAAATTATGCCACAATTATTTTTTAACATGGTTTTGCTGTAAATGTGTGTTTTTATGCGGTTTTGCAGATTAGACTTTATATAAATTAAATACCCATGACAATTGTCAAAGTGGTTCATAATGCAACATATATAAATATCCGTCATAAATTAGAGGATTGAAGGTTAAAAGTTAAATGTTGAAGGTTAAAAGTTAGCTGATCGTTAATCCCTCAAATGAATGGTAAGTTGTTTGAACCTACGTCTGAACTTCAAATCTCAAATCTATTGCTGTTGACAGCGGATAATTGTTTTGATAAACTTATGCTACAACAACTGTCTTTGAGTTAATCAAAGCAAAATCAAATGGAGAAAGCCATGAACAGAAAAGAATTTATAAAA
>DTPJ01000633.1 GCA_011334435.1 Candidatus Poribacteria bacterium
AGCATAAAATTATTTAAGCATATTCAGACACTTTCATTAGAATTTTTTGACAGGCATGAGACAGGAAAGATCATATCAAGGTTAGTTAATGATGTTCAGGCTTTAAACGAACTATTAACACAGGGAATAACAGGCATCATACGTGATTTTGTAACTATGATCGGTATAATGGTCTTTATGCTCAATATGAACGTTAAACTGTCCTTGTTAAGCTTTACCTTAATTCCCCCAATTTTTGTTTTAGCATTGTTGTTCAGGAAAAGAGGCAGAGCGGCGTTTAGAGAGGTTAGAAAGAAAATAGCGAATGTAACTGCAAAGTTAGAAGAGGGAATATCAGGCGTCAGGGTTGTTAAATCCTTTTCCAGAGAAAATACCAATATTCAAGATTTTGATAAAACTAACGTAGAAAATCTTTCAGCTAATATGCAAGCGGTCAAAGTTTGGTCATTCTATAACTCTATTATTGAAGTTCTTACTGCTGTGGGAATTTGTATAGTGATATGGGGTGGAGGTATCCAAGTAATGGGAGAAAGCCTTACCAGAGGCGAATTATTAGCTTTCCTTTCGTATGTTCGTATGCTCTATTTCCCAGTCAGACAGCTAAGCCAAATATATACAACTATGCAATCCGCTATGGCAGCTTCCGAACGCATCTTTGAGGTTATGGATACAAAACCGAAAGTCATTGAATCACCGAATGCGATAGAATTACCGCCGATTGTAGGACATGTCAAATATAACAACGTCTCATTTGGATATGAAGAAGATAAATATGTGTTAAAAGACATAACTTTTGAAGCAGAACCGGGTCAAACCATAGCAATAGTAGGACCAACAGGAGCAGGCAAAAGCACAATCGTTAATCTGCTTGTCCGTTTGTATGATCCACAAAAAGGCGAAATAACAATTGATGGCTATGATATTAAAAACGTGACATTAAAATCACTGAGAAGTCAAATGGGAATGGTCTTACAGGACAGTTTTTTGTTTTCTGGGAGTGTTAAAGAAAATATAAGATATGGCAAGTTAGACGCTTCGGAAAAAGAGATAATACAAGCAGCAGAGACAGTAAATGCCCATAAATTCATTTCTCAATTGCCAGCTGGTTATGATACGGAAGTCGGAGAACGTGGGACAAAATTGTCTGTCGGTCAAAGGCAATTAGTATCATTTGCACGGGCATTATTAGCTAATCCAAAAATTCTAATACTTGACGAGGCAACATCAAGCGTTGATGCCTATACAGAGATGTTAATACAAAAAGCCCTTGAAGAATTATTGAAAAATAGGACTTCTTTTGTCATCGCACATAGATTATCCACAATAATAAATGCAGATAAGGTTTTAGTCATTGAAAATGGACAGATAGTAGAATCAGGAACGCATTTAGAATTATTACAAATAGGCGGACTTTATCAAAAATTATATAATATGCAGTTCGCCTCTGTTTCCGCAAGTGTGTAAGAGGGGTTAAAGGTTGAAGGTTATTTGATCTTTGATGATTTGATGTAAATACGAACATTTCTTGCGAATGTTTCGTCTAATAATTAATGAGGGCATTTCTGAGAAATGTTAAACTTTATCTATTTTTTATCGTCTATAATAGAGATTTAGAACTTAAAAGCTATTAACCACTCATCTACTTAGGAGTGATTATATAGGTATTTTGTTTGGATAAGCCATCATTTGATCAGAAAACATCCTATAAATCGTCTGAGAGGTATAAAGATGTCAAAGATAACTATTACTCTTGTTGCTTTTCTATTGGTATTTAGTTTAACTGCGTCAATTGCTACCGCTGTTGATTTCTTCGCAGAGAAACTGAGTGTAATTGATAGTGCATATCAGGATACTGTATTCGGTGGAAAAAATTTATCAAATCAACGGCAAAATCTCATCATATCATTCACTCCGGGAGATGATCTCACGGATACGGGAGATTATGCTGTAATAGTTGATGTTGACAAAGATGGAGACTTCAATGATGAGCCTGATACAAGTTATGTAGATAAGGGCGATGCAGTGCCTAATACTCCAAAAACGATAACTTGGGACGCAAGCACTAAATTGACCTCATTAGCAGATGGCAAATATAAAATTGCAGTTATCATTGACGACAAAAAAAATGGAAAGATAGACTGGAGCGATCCCGCAGTAAAGATAGATAAAGAAGTTAAGGACTTTACCTTAGATAAAACTCTATCAGTTACAGAAGTCACCGCTGATCCTTTGACATTTTCTCCAAACGGTGATGGTGTAAAAGATACTACTACAATATATTATACTCTTTCAGAAAGCCTTTCCAGCGTTTATTCAGAGGTTACAATAACAGTAGGCGAATCAGGCGGGACAAAGCAAC
>DTPJ01000853.1 GCA_011334435.1 Candidatus Poribacteria bacterium
AAAAATTGATGTCATGGAGGGATCATTATGAGTAAGCCCAAAGTTTTATATATTCCGACGGTTAGCCACACTGACAGGGTGTTTAGAAAAGAGACTTTTGAGCGAATGCTTGACATTTTTGACGTAAAAATAAACGGCACAAATACGAATTGGACGACAGAGCAAGTGGCAAAGGAGATCGCTGGGTTTGATGCCCTTGTTACTGGCTGGGGGACACCAAATCTCAGTGAGGAAGTTTTTGAAAATGCAGATAAATTGAGAATAATAGCTCATTCTGCTGGTTCTGTTAAAGTTTTTCTTAAAAATGATGTGGTTGAGAAATACATCATTCCACGCAATATAACGGTTTTTAGTGCAAATGATGCGATCGCCATCAACGTAGCGGAATCTACCATAGGTTATATGATTATGGTATCTCATAGATTTATGGATCATGCTTTGGCAATAAGAAATTCCGGCGTATGGCATCACCCAGACTTGCCTATCAACGGTCAATATCTGACGGGTAGCACTGTCGGAATAGTCTCTGCAAGTAAAGTCGGTCGCCACGTTATGGAGTTACTAAAACCTTTTAGGGTCAAAACTTTGGTCTATGATCCATATCTTTCAGATTGGGAAGCTGGTAAACTCGGCGTTTATAAAGTTGAGCTTGACGACTTATTCGCTCAATCTGATTTCGTAACCATTCATGCCCCATCTATACCTCAAACACATAATATGATAGGGGAAAGGCAGTTTAAGTTGCTACGTGATGGTGCGGTATTTATAAATACTTCTCGTGGCAGTGTTGTTGATCACGATGCAATGCTTGCAGAAGCACAAACAGGGCGTATATTAATCGCATTGGATGTCACATCTCCTGAACCATTGCCATCTGATAGCCCATTTAGGAAATTAACGAACGTAATAATCACACCACATATATCAGGTGCGGGTTTTTATGGCTATTTCACAATCGGCTCTACAACTTTGCAAGCACTTGAAGATTTCTTTGCCAAGAAACCAGTTGTCGGTGCTGTTGATTTTTCAAGATATGACTTAATAGGATAAAAACTATGGGGTGATAAAAATGATCACAAGAACAGAGCAAGGACCAGTTTCTGAAATTGCTCAGCTTTTCCCTGAACAAGGGAAATGGACAGAAGAAGATTATTTCAGTCTTCCAGAGACAAATAAAATAGTTGAGCTATCGGAAGGGAGGCTTATCATAACACCATCACCGACGACACAACATCAAAAAATTGTCTTAAAACTTTCTACTATGTTATTTAATCATGTATCATCGCATAATCTCGGAGAGATCATCATAGCTCCGATGGACGTTAGGCTATATCCGGGTGTTATTAGGCAACCAGATATAGTTTTTATGAAAAATGAGCATAAGGATAGAATTACTGAAAGATATTGGGGTGTTCCTGATCTTATAATAGAAGTGATTTCAGAAAGCACAGTTAAAGAAGACAAAGGAGAAAAATTTTTTGAATACGAAAAGGCAGGCGTGCCTGAATATTGGATTGTAGATCCTAATATGCAAACCATAGACGTTTTCCAACTAAAAGACAATGCCTACTATCTTGCTGGCTCTTTCGGTATCGGAGATAGTGTAAATTCTATTGTGCTTCCTAATTTAAATATTCCAGTTGAATCTATCTTTAAAAGAGGAGATTAACTATGAAAAAAATTATTTTTCTATTAACGACTATAAGCATCGCTTTTATTATGACAATTAGCACACAGGCTTTGTTATTAGAATTTAAGGCTGACAAGGATTTGGACGTTTGGAAACCTGTCGGAGGCGAATGGAAAATAAAAGGCGGATTGCTTGAAGGAAAGACAACAGGTTATCAAGACCTTATGCTGAACGTAAGTGGATCGGATAAATGGACCGATTATACATTTGAGGTAAAAGGAAATCTAACTGCTGGGCGTATTTGGGGCGTTTGTTTCAGATATGTTGACACATTAACTAATTATAGGTTGAACCTTTATGAAGACCTTGACGCTACTAACAATCTCTACATTTACAAACGGGTAAATGGCTCGTTCTCTGAGGTCTTTAAAACACCAGTTGGGAAAATTGATTTCAATAAATGGTATACCCTGAAACTCACAATCACTAAAAACACTATGCAAGCATATTTGGATAACGTTCTAAAAATAGAAGTTGAGGATAAAAATAATCCCATTGAGCAAGGAACTGTTGCATTAGAAGGCGAGACAAATACTAATTTCCAAGTAGAATATTTCAAGATTGATGGAAAAGGCATACCGCCAACATCCGTTGATGCAAAAGGCAAACTTGCATCACTATGGGGCGATATTAAAAAGTAAAAATTTAGACGTTAGATGATAATCTTG
>DTPJ01000072.1 GCA_011334435.1 Candidatus Poribacteria bacterium
ATTATATTTGGTCGCATTATACAAGGATTAGAACGCACATAAAATTTCAGGCATAACAAAAATAATAACGCCATTTTGGCATATAAGGATTATATCTATGTCATTATGGCTTATTCTATAAATTCCTCAAATAGCATAAGTCTTGTTAAAAAAGAACTTTTGTAGTATACTTTAATTAGTAAAATGTTCAAAATATCGCAAGAAAAAGATGATATATATGATAATTAGGGAAGTTGAGTGTAAGTCAATACTGACAAAATCTAAAATATCTAATTATGCGGTGAATTGCTATGTTGGTTGTATGCACAGCTGTGTCTATTGCTACGCAAGGTATATGAAGCGATTCACAGGTCATAACGAGCCTTGGGGTCAATTTGTTGATGTGAAGATTAATTCTCCCGATATTCTCAAAAAGCAGGTCAAGAAAGCCAAAGTCGGAGAAGTGTTTATGAGTTCTGCCTGCGATGGTTGGCAACAGATAGAGAGAAAATATAGAGTTAGCCGACAATGCCTTAAAATTTTATTAGAAAACGGGTTTCATGTAAGCATTCTAACCAAAAGTTGCGTAATAGAAGATGATTTAGACATCATTGAAGGATCAGATACTGAACTTGGATTCACGCTTACCACTTTTGATGATAAACTTTGCAGAAAAATTGAGCCGAGAGCGTCTTTGACAAAATATCGTATTGAAACACTTAAAATAGCAAAGAAAAAAGGCATAAAAATATGGGCGTTCTTAGGTCCTTTTATGCCCTTTCTTTCTGATACCGACGAAAATATAGATTCCCTTTTTTCAAATCTCGCGGAAATTGGACTTGATTATATATATGTTGATAAACTCAATCCAAGACCTTGTGTATGGGAAAGCATAAAGGCTTTTTTGATCGGAAATTATCCATATCTTTTGAGAAATTATGGAAAAATAATGTATGATCAGCAATACCGGGAAAAATATATAAATAACCTTAAACAACTGATATTATCAAAAGCGAAAAGATATGATTTATCACAGAAAATTTCAATGGTCTTTTCTTGATATGAGAGCTGTTGTAATTATCATCTTTGTTTTACTGATAATAATAACCATAGCTGGCTGTGGCGAGGATGTCCCTACTATTTTAGAAACCCTTAATGTTAGTGATCTACAAGCGAGAGAACAAGTTGTCGGTATAGGGGACACTACCACAATAGAAGCAACTGTGTTTTATACAGGCGATCCGACAGTTTTGATGTATACATGGTCAACAACAGGAGGGACAATTAGAGGGACAGGAAGCAAAGTCACATATCAAGCCCCAAATACTCCCGGTGTTTACTCTATCAGTGTAAAAGTTACTGACGGTGCGATCTCATCTGGTAGAACAATTGAACTTAGAGTCACGCAAAATCCTACCACGATCTCGTTGATAATAGATCAGGATACACACTTCCCAGCAGAAAATATCAAGGATAAATTATCTTATGATGTTAAAATAACAAAGCTTTCAGGCGAAAAGTTGATGCTTCACTTTGAGATCACACAGGATAAAGATCAATTTGACGCATTTTTAAGCATTGAAATAAACGGCAAATCAGTCCTTCCAGAGATGGCTATTGGAAATGAGATACCATCAACGGGAAAAATAACTATAAGGGATATTGACGTTTCAAATGTCATCAAGACACTTGGAAGATATACGATAACCTTTTATATTAGACCCGGCAATAGGGTGCAAAACGGTTGGCTATTGAATGAAGCAAGATTAATTGGTGCAGAAGGATCGTCAGACCCTCAACAATGATGAAAGGAAATAAGATATGAAAAGTGCGTTTCTATTTACAATAATGCTTTTATTTGTATTTTCAACTTATACGTTTTCTCAAGTATTGCCAGATAAAGCGAATGTCACTGATATTATAAGTGTTGCATTCTCACCAGATAGCTCAATGCTTGCTATAAAAGTGCCGAATGGTATACACTTATACGATCCGAATTCATTGTTAGAGATCACATTCATAGAAACTATATCATCATTAAATACAAGCAATTTCAGCCCTGATGGAACTTTGTTTGCCTGTGGAAGTAAAGATAATTCATTAATAATTATGGACGTAAAGAATCGTATAGAGTTGGCGACATTGACAGGTCATCAAAGCAAAATTTCGTCAGTCTCTTTCAGTCCTGATGGAAATCTTTTGGCAAGCGGTAGCGAAGACGGAACAATAAAACTTTGGGATGCCAAAACACGATTAGGGATAGCAACCTTTAAAGGTCAAACAGGAAAGATTAACTCGCTAAGTTTCAGTGCAAATGGAAAATTCCTCATAAGCACTGATTCTAATAATACCCTAAAACTATGGGACCCTAA
>DTPJ01000685.1 GCA_011334435.1 Candidatus Poribacteria bacterium
ATTATGAAAAACTCTTTTCAAATTGGCAAAATATTTGGTATCAGTATTAGGATAGATTACACTTGGTTTGTTGTCTTTGCCTTAATAGTTTGGACGCTTGGGTCTCACTATTTCCCCAAACAATATCCATCATGGTCACAATCTATCTATTGGTTAATGGGCATCATTACAGCTATAATATTCTTTGCATCAATAATTGCACATGAATTAGCCCATAGTTTAGTCTCTAAATCAAAAGGGTTACCTGTCCATAGTATAACACTTTTCATTTTCGGCGGAGTTGCAGAAATAGCAGATGAACCAAAGAAACCCGGCGCAGAATTCTTTATGGCTATTGCAGGACCGCTAACAAGTTTTGGTGTAGCGATCATATTTTGGCTTCTTAGTATGGTTTCTGGACATAATAGAACGCCTTTTTCTGCTATGATGTTATGGTTGTCTCTTATCAATATGACAATAGCAGTTTTCAATTTGATTCCGGGATTTCCTCTTGATGGTGGACGAATTCTGAGATCAATAATATGGAAGATAACGGGCAATTTGAGAACAGCAACTCGTTCTGCATCTGTTGTCGGCAGAATTGTCGCATATTTATTCATACTTTGGGGTATATGGAGGATATTTGCCTTTAATGATGTCTTTGGTGGTATATGGATCGCCTTTATCGGATGGTTTTTGGAAAACGCTGCATCCACAAGTTATCGCCAAATGACTTTGAAGGACACTTTACAAGGTATGAAAGTCAGGGATATTATGATGAGCGATTGCACAGTGTTGCCAAATTATCTAACAGTTCGGGAATTGGTAGATAATTACATATTACATAGCAATAATCAATGCTTTCCAGTTTCTGATGGCGGTCAGATAGTTGGGATCATAACTTTACAGATGATTAAAGAGATACCACAAGATCAATGGGCTACTATAACAATGGGTGACGCGATGATCCCATTGGATAAGATTATATCCGTTCATCCCGATGAGGAAGTCTTTGCAGTCATGCAAAAGATGGCTGTTGAGCAAATCTATCAATTGCCTGTCATGGAAAACGGACGACTGATCGGGATGGTGTCAAGAGATAACATTATCAACGTTGTAAATCTAAAAACAGAACTTAGAATATAGTAAAGGAGTAAAACATGGCTGATAAAATATTTGTTGGAACAATAGGTGCTGGTGGAATTGCTAGGGCGCATATAGCCGCGATGAAGGGTATTGATAACATTAGATTATCCGCGGTTATGGATGTAGATTTTAGCAGAGCAGAAGAGGTAGCGAGAGAAAATAAAGCAAAAGCTTATGGCAACCTTGATGATCTACTGGCAGATTCAGATGTAGATGCAGTTATTGTCTGTTCTCCGCACAATGTCCATGGCGAACAGGTTGTCGCCTCTGCAAAAGCTGGAAAACATGTCCTCGTAGAAAAACCGATGGCTTTGACACTTAAAGAATGCGATGATATGATTCAGGCTTGTGAATCCGCTGGAAAAATACTCATGGTCGGACAAGTAATGCGACATTTTCCTGTCAACAAAGCGATAAAAAAGATGATCGCAGAAGGCGAAATAGGCGATGTTGGACATATGATCCGAAGGAGATATAGCTATTTTAACACTTTACTGCCCGGAGCGGTCTATGGCAGATGGTATCTTGACTTAAAGATCGGCGGGATTTGTGTGCTTTACTGCTTTGGTCCCCATGAATATGACATTTTACATTGGTATTTGGATTCACCGATTGTTGAAGTTTATTCACAAGGAACAGAAAGCACTGAATTATACAAAGGTCAAAAGGATTCTTATACATCTGTAATGAAGCATAAAAACGGTGCAGTGAGTGTCTTAACGCAGACCGTAGTCTCTCATGTCGGAGCGCATGATCAGTTCATCATCGGTAGCAAGGGTTCTATGTTTCAATCAGGCGACAAACTCTTGTTAAATGGCAAGGAAGTTGCAGTAGAGGGTTCATCGAGTCAAGGTATGCAATTACAACTCAAAGAGTTTGCGGAATGCTGTTTGACAGGTCGTCAGCCAGACGCAAATGGAAGGTCTGTGCGCCATACGATGGCAGTCATAGAATCTGCAAAGCAAAGTGCAGAGCGAAATAAGCCAGTCCTCGTCTCAGAATTTGAATGATTATAGTTTGTGGCGATATTTTTATGTTCTAACCAAATTTTGTAATGATTCCTAACCCCAGAGGAGCGAAATGTGTAATCATTAAAGTGTACTGCACCCCATTTTTCAAGACATTTTTTATGCCCAAAAGTTGTAGAGATTATGCCGCTGACTTCATATGTTGACTTTCATATTTTTCTTCAAACTCTTCTGGACTTATATATCCAAGCC
>DTPJ01000621.1 GCA_011334435.1 Candidatus Poribacteria bacterium
CTGATTCACCCTCAGTTTTTTTACACCTCGTAAAAATACACCCGACAATTCCAAGAGCTATATGAAACCAATAAATACTCATTGGATAAAAAGAAATGTCACCTATGAAAAAATTTGTCATTCCTGCGGAAGCAGGAATCCATTCCTTTGTTACAACTTTTCTGGATTCCCGATACAGTTTACCCCTTGTGAGACTTGTCCCTACGAAAGCAGGGAGTGGGGAGTAGGGACGGGTATAACAAATATGGAGCATTTTAATTTTAATGAATATAAAGATATAGAAAATACTTATAAAGATATGCTATTTTTTGTCTGTTTTTCAAGAGTTTCTTACATATTTATCATTCAAACATATATAATTTTTGTATCCTTTAAAAACTGAGGGTAAGTCAGGAGTCTTTACTGATTCACCCTCAGTTTTTAAAGGATATAGATTGGAATTATGTGTGTTTTTACGTAGTGTAAAAAACTTAGGGTGAATCAGGGTCAATTTGCAACACTGCGATATAAGATTATCGCTATAATCTATTCTGGTAGGTTTATTAGAAGGATTATTATCGCTTTATTTGACTAACTTGCTACTTAGATGTCTAAACACTTCATATTCCATTCCAAGCTTTTCAGCAGCTTTTTTGTGATCGCCGTTTGATTCTCGTAACGCTGTAATAATTAACTTCTGTTGATAATTATACATTTTCTCTTGGAATGTCTCGCCAGAGATGCCTTTTGTATCGGAGAATGATCTTATTTCCTCTGGCAGATGTTGGGGAAATATCGTATCCCCATCTAATTTATACGTTATCCGTTCTATGGTATATTTTAGCTCGCGGATGTTGCCATACCAATCATATTCCATCAACAGAGATAACGCTTCTGGTGATATACGCTTTGGCTTAACCCCAGGTATTTCTTCGGACAATTTTTTCATAAAATGATAACATAGTGGTTCAATATCGCTTTTTCGCTCTCTTAGCGGAGGAACATATATGGTCTCAAAAGCTAACCTATCATATAAATCTTCTCTGAACTTTCCTTCGCGCATGGCTTTTTCTAGGTCAGCATTTGTAGCGGCGATTATTCGGACGTCAACTTTTAAAGTTTTTTCTCCGCCAACACGCTCAAACTGCTGATATTCAATAACTCGCAGTATTTTTGCCTGAAATTCAAGCGACATATTGCCGATCTCATCAAGAAAAAGTGTCCCTTTGTTTGCTAATACAAATCGCCCTTCCCTGAATGCCGAACCTGTGAATGCGTTTTCCTCTTGCCCGAAAAGCTCACATTCCAAAAGCCCTTCTGCTAATGCGGCGCAGTTAATTGTGATAAAAGGTCCTTTTCTTCTGACACCGCTCTGATGAATAGCAGCAGCAATAAGCTCCTTTCCTGTCCCTCTTTCGCCTCTGATTAAGACTGGTCTTGGAATTGATGCAACAGCTTTAACTTGCTCCAATACTTTTTTTATCTGAGGTGAATCGCCAATTATGTTATAACGTTCTTTGATTTCGTTGCGATAATATTCAGTCTCTTGGCGGAGTTCCTTATTAGTTGCATAAAGACTAAGCAGATTATTTAGCCTATGAAGACTGACTTCAAGATGCTCTTCAAGATAAAAATCTTTTTCAACAAAGTCGCTTGCTCCAAGTTTCATTGCCTCCACAGCTAATGGGACAGACCCCTTACCAGTAAGCATAATGACAGTCAGATCGGGCTTGATCTGTTTGATCTTGGTCAGTGTAGAAAGACCATTCATTTTTTGACCGAAGTCATAATCTAATATCACAAGGTCAAATTCATTTGCTTTATTGGCAAGAATTTCTAAGGCATCTTCACCAGACTGAGCCAAAGTGACATCTGATCCGCGACGTTTAAGGACGTCAGCAAGCAGGTTCCTTACTTCCTCTTGATCATCTACGACGAGAATTTTTTCAGGCATCTGATATTTCACCACCTATCGTGATGAACGCGGGATTCGTCATAGCGATCAGCTGGTGGTTTTTGCTCTGCGGGATAACCAATTGAGATCAACGCAAATGGAATAACACTTTCTGGCATACCAAGCAGTTTTCTTATGCCGACAACTCTGTCCTCTATTGGATAGACGCCAAGCCATACTCCACCTAAACCTAATGCGTTGACAGCGATCAACAAATTTTCGGTTGCAGCAGAACAATCCTGCACCCAATAGCCCTTATATTTTTGAAGTGACTCGTCTCCGCATATCAGGATAGCTAACGGGGCTTCTTTTAGCATCCCAGAATAAGGATGTATTTTGGGGATTTCGTTTAGAATTTGGCGGTCTCTGATGACGACAAAATGCCATGGTTGCTC
>DTPJ01000630.1 GCA_011334435.1 Candidatus Poribacteria bacterium
TCGAACATTAAGCTGATTAAAGGTTGAGAGAGACCAGAGGTTAGGTTAATAAATTAGTTCATTAAACATGGAGTAATATTTATTAAGGTTTTAATGTGGTGAAGAAACCTTACAGGAGGAGTTTGCCCTTTTCCCTTTATTTTTTTTGACTAAATAACTTTAGATAAAATATAATTTTATTGGAGTATATGTTGAGGAATTTCTAATCAAATCTTGGTTTAGTTGACACAATCATAACAAATGTGATATATTATAGGAGAGATTGTTAAAATAGGAATAAATGATCTTAAAAAATTTTGCGAAGATATAGTATGTATAACACAAGAGAAATAAATATAGGTAATGTAACACTGCCGAACCGCTTATTTTTTGCTCCAATGGCAGGCATCAGTAATATGGCTCTCAGAAAACTTATGAAATCTCACGGTGCAGGGCTTGTCTTTACTGAGATGATATGTGCAGAAGGCGTTGTCCGAAATATACCAAAAACTATGCGACTAATGGCAGTATCGCCAGAAGAGCGTCCTTCTGCAATCCAGTTGTTCGGACGTAATCCAGATTCTTTGGCAAAAGCCAGTCAAATAGCATCAGAACAAGCGGATATTATTGACCTTAACTTCGGTTGCCCTGCAAGAACAGTCGTCAACAATGGATCAGGATCAGCTTTGATGAGACAGCCTGAACTCATAAGAGAGATAACTAATAATGTGGTAGAACTTTCACATAGTCCTGTGACCGCAAAAATAAGGTCTGGTTGGGACAAAAATAGCATAAACGCCGTTGAAATAGCGAAAATAATAGAGGATTGCGGAGCTTCTGCTGTTATCGTCCATCCAAGAACGAAATCACAGGGATTTTCAGGACTGTCAGATTGGAATATAATAAAAGACGTCAAGAACGCAGTCAAAATACCTGTTATCGGCAATGGTGATATAAAATCTCCCCAAGATGTAAAGGCGATGTTTGAGCTAACCAATTGTGATGCTGTGATGATAGGACGTGGTGCATTAGGCGACCCTTGGATATTTTCAAGGTCATTAACTTTTCTTGAAACTGGCATTATACCTCCAAAACCGTCTGATTATGAGAGACTTACTCAGCTTTTGGACTTCGCGAGATCGTTAGTTGATCTTCAAGGCGAACATAGAGCCTGTAAAGAGATAAGGAAATTTATAAAATGGTGGACAAAAGGATTACCTAATATCACAGAAATAAGGCAAAAAGCGATGCATATCCAAACATTTAGAGAATTGGAAGACCTTATGTCACCTTATATTGAGTTTGCATCAAAAGAACAATGTAATATTTCGGAAATAGATGATGATGAAACTCTTGTTGAAATAAATGAAGAGTGAAAAAATGGTGGTAAATATGAATAAAATTACATTATCAAAGATTCTATTTATTTGTTTGTTATTGATCTCTGCCAATGTATTATCACAGGAGGCACTTATTCTCACTAAGAGCGGTGAAAAGATAAACGGTGTAATTCAAGACGCAGAGATAACCGTCAAAACCCAATCTGGCGAAAGAAAGCTATCAATAAGCGATATAGCTTTAATTGATTTCGTCTCCAATGACAGTCAAGTATCAGCCAAGGCATATCTCCATCTCTTGCGAGGCAGACAGCTTATAAAAGAGGGTTTTGACGACATGGCTTTGGCGGAATTCAAGATAGCGGTTGAGGCTTCTCCAAATTATGTTGACGCGAACTATGAACTTGGAAAGCTATTGTCAAGGATGGGACGAAAAAACGAAGCGATGGGATATTTAGGACGCGTTTTGCTTCTTGATCCTGATCGTCCCGGAATAGATGCAGACCTTAAAGACATAGCTGATTGGTATCTAAACAAAAAGGATTTTCAGTCTGCTGCTGATACTTATTATCTCTTATTCCAAAAATACCCGCAAGATAAGAACGCAGAGTTTGCAGTTTATAAAGCTGGCTTTTTATACGCTTGGGAATTGAACGATAGCAAAAAGGCGATCCCTGCATTAGAAAGTGCGGTTGAGAAATTCCCAAATAATCAAAATGTGGAAAAGGCACTTTATGAAATAGGAAGGCTTTATGCGGAAAGTGGCGACCTTAAATCCGCAGAGAAATATTTCACACAGCTTATTGCAAAGTTTCCATCTGGAGAACGGGCAGATAACGCTCATTTCTCTCTGGCAAAGATATATCAACAAAAAAGAGAGTATCTCAAAGCTCTGGAGGAAGTGAATAAAGTCATCAATGAATCATCAGACCAAACGCTCATCTTATCTGCACAAAAATTGGTTGACGAGTTTATGTGGGACATATACACTTCTGCTGATGGGTTACCTAA
>DTPJ01000530.1 GCA_011334435.1 Candidatus Poribacteria bacterium
AAGGAAACACAATTTATGTAACGTTTGATGGAGAAAAAATTTGTCTTGATACCGCACAACCAGTCACGTTAGAAGCATGACGTAAAACAATAATTGCGAGGTGTAATTCTTTCAACAATGAAAACTTCGTTTAATACAAGATTTTTATATGACATTTCTCAATTCAGATATGTCATTTTAACCATAGAAAAGAATTGGACTTTATGGGCTTTGATTGCGATATTTCCTTTGTGTATTGCGATACCTATATTTGCGCAAGATAGCATACCAAATCAAAATAGCACACCAAATCCTAACCGATTTATAATAAAATCCATACAAATTCAAGGAAGCAAAACAATGCCTCCCGAGGCTATTATAAGCATGCTCCAAACAAGAGTTGGGGACGAAGTATCAAGAAAAAAGCTAAGTGAAGATATAAAAGAACTATACAAATTAGGTCAGTTTTCTAATATAGAAGTTGATTCAGCCTCAACTGATGATGGAATCATACTCACGTTTATATTAGAAGAGTGGCCAAAAATATCAGGAGACATTGCCATTAATGGAAATAGCGAAATCAGTACAAGCAAGATCAAAGATGTCTTGACAATCGGAACGAATCGCTCAATCAGCGGAAAAGCCCTTCAAGAGAATAAAAATAAGATATTAGACTTATATAAGCAAAGAGGTTTTTATCTGGCACAAGTGGAGCCAAACATCGTTCCAAATCCCGAGGACGGAACCGCAAGAGTATCATTTGATATTACCGAAGGTAAGAAAATAACTGTCCAAGAAATAGAGATAATTGGCAATCGTAGAATTTCAGACCGTGAAATAAGAAAGCAGATGAAACTTAAAAAAGGCAAAAGATTTGATGACTATCTTTATGAAGGCGATCTTGCGACTGTTATCAATTATTATCGTCAAAATGGTTTTGTAGATGCGAAACTTATTAAAGCAGATAAAGAATTTAATGAAACAAAAACAGGAATTATTGTGCGATTGGAAGTAGAAGAAGGACCTCAATATAGGATAGGCAATATAGATGTCAAAATTAAGCCTTTTGGTGATACAAAACCGATATATTCAAAAAAGGATATTCTATCACAATTCATCATTGAAAAAGGAGATGTGTTCAAGGAAGCGGATTTAGTTGATAGCATTAGAAGAATACATAAGATGTATCTTGATAAAGGCAGGATAAGTGCAGAGATAAAGCCAGATATAAAATATAATGCCCAAGAGGAAATAGCGGACATTTCCTTTACAATATCAGAAGGAACAATAGGATATATAGGCGATGTCTCTATCAACTGGGTTTCACAAAGTAGCGAAGAACCGCATAAGACCAAAGAATATGTTATAAGAAGAGAATTAGACCGATTTGATATTAAAGAGGGCAAACTTTATTCATATCAAAATATTGAAGATGCCCGTAGAAAAATTCTAAATTTAGGACCTTTTATAAGAAGGGCTGAACCGAGAGTAGATATTCAAGAAGAATCAAATGAACCAGATAAAGAAGGTGAAAGTCAAACATCGCAAAAGGTCGCTGTCAGTTTTGATATAGAAGAATCACGTCAATCAGGGATGTTTAGCATTGCTGGTGGTTATGGCTCCGAAGGTGGATTATTTGGGGCGATTGATGTATGGGACGATAATATACTTGGGCGTGCGTTTAGAGTCCAAGTCAGGGGAGAAATGGGAACAAAAGAACGACGAACAGGACAACTACTGTTTAGTTCCCCTTGGATACTAAATACCCCTACATCTTTAACAGCAAGTTTGTATAGCATCAGAAGAACAATAAATTATATGCCTGGAGATTACGATAGTGATAATACCGCTAATTATAGAGACGATAGCGTAGGCGGAACCGTTAGAGTAGGTCGCCCGATAACAAGAAAAATAAATCTCTCATTAGGGCTAAGAAATGAAAATACAACATACAAGCAATGGGATGAAGGTTTGAAAAAATATGTCTCACCAGAGGAATGGTATAAAAACAATGTTAATCCAAATCCTACACAAGATGAACTCAAAAAACTGCCTACTTCTTATGGAAGGACACGAAGCATAATATTTGCCGTTGATAGGGATACAAGAAACTACCTTACGAGTATGTTTGATCCTAATAGTGGTTCCTCACATAACATATCTGCTGAATTTTCAGGATTAGGAGGCGATATATTCCATAAAATTATGGAAGAGTCAAGCATATTCATACCTACGTGGTGGAAGTTAGTGCTTGTTTTCCATACGCAATTTGGATATATCGGCGGAAGGGACGCTGAATATCTGAGGTTTGAGAGATTTTACCTTGGTGGCATACGTTCTGTTCGT
>DTPJ01000547.1 GCA_011334435.1 Candidatus Poribacteria bacterium
AAAAATCACCCAACAGTTGGACGTGTCCCAAATGGCGGACTTATAAAATACGTCCCTGACATCAATTATGCAGATGGGAATAACTTGCTTATAGTGCTTAACGATCCAGATTTTACCACATCAGCAAGGATGGTGTCCGCGATCAACGCTGTATACTCAGGCATAGCAAAGGCGGTTGACGCTTCTTCTGTAAGCATAACAATTCCTGAATCGTCGAAAAGTGACTTGGTGTCCTTTATATCACAAATTGAAAATCTTACACTTGTTCCAGACAGCATAGCAGAGGTGGTCATAGACGAAAGGACTGGGACTATTGTCGTTGGAAAAGATGTGAAAATATCACCTGTTGCGATATCCCATGGCAACTTGAATATACAGATCAAAACGATAGAAGAGGCGTCTCAACCTATGCCATTCTCATCTGGCGAGACAGTTATCACAAAAAAAGAGGAAGTCAACGTAGAAGAAGAAAATATGAAAATGAAGATAATTCCAAGTAGCACAACAATTGACGAGGTTGTAAGGGCTTTAAATCTAATTGGTGTCTCTCCTCGTGATATGATCATAATCTTACAAGCGATAAAAAAAGCTGGTGCATTGCACGCAAGGATCGTAACGATATAACGTAGAATATTAAAAAAGTAAAAAACTGCCATGATAAATAGTGTTAAATCATTACAACATAATACAAATATAGCAAAAAAAGAGAATTCCGATAAGCAGGACAAAAAAATTTACGAAGCTTGTCAGGAATTTGAATCAATATTTATATCATATATGCTAAAAAACATGAGAAAAACCATCCCAAATGTAGAAGAAAATCTTTCTCGTGATATATATACATCTATGATGGATGAGGAAATTGCAAAATCCGTTGCCAAAAGGTCTGGTATAGGATTAGCTGATGTTATTTATCATCAATTAATCTTAAAAAAAAGCTAAAGTTATTCCCCAATTATTACGATATATGATGTAGATGATAAGTGTTGAACACAAAAATTTTAAATAAGCAACACTTGTTATCGGAAAATAAGGGGAATTGATATGAGAATATTTAATTATTACGACAGCTTAAAAATAGATAAAACATACCTACGGCAATCTCGGTCAGTAGATCAGAAAAGATCAGTTTCTGATACCACAAAGGTTAAGAAAACTGATGAGATCATCCTATCTTCTCATGTTACAGAATTGCATAAATATGAGGAGATAGCGAAGATGCTTCCTGATATTCAGGAGGGAAAATCCAACGCCATCAGCAAACAGATTGAATCTGGCGAATATAATATTGATGGTAAATCAGTCGCTAAATCCATAATTGATCTGATCGGATAATGCCTTATAATTTGCTTACGGATCGCTGGCACGGTAAAAAGAACCATCATGGATATTTTGGCAATCTTGAAATGATCAAATAAGCCTTTTTAAGTCTAAGATATAATTTCATTTTTTATATTTGACACTCAGATAGACCAAAAAAGGCTCATCAGGGCGAAGAGATGGATCAGCAACTCCCCCACTTGACCATTTTTTCGTCCTGATTATTTGATATTAGGTAATGGTTACTTTCCATGGAGGGACATGTCCTTGTCAGCAGGATTCGTCAAAGAAGTAAGAACAAATTCAGGATCGCAAGAATATGGACTTATAGAAAATCGTATAGACGATCTGATGGAAAGTTTGTTAGAAATTCTATATAACGAACTTAGCCAGTATAGAATTTTGATTGATATGCTATTTGAACAACGCGATTGCTTTTCAGAGGGAAATATCCAGAATTTTGAGGAGATAATAAAGAAGCAAGGGACAACAATCCTGAAAATAAAAACATTAGAAGAAGCAAGAAAATCTGTTGTATTACAATTATCACAACTTCTTAACATACCCCAAGAAGGTCTTAGTCTATCAAAGTTGGCAGATTTAGTAAACCAACCTTACGATAAACGTCTCTCAGAGATTTGCGATGAAATACAATCTATAATTGGTGAACTTGAGAATATAAAAGAAAGCAACGCCTATATTATAAAACACGCACTCCATTATGTCAGCGGAGTTTTAAAGATATTCGCATCTTCTTATAAGCAAAATATAAAATATTCAAATAACGGACAATTAGAACAAGGCGATGGAAAAGGAAAATTTGTATCAAGCTGGGGATAGTCTTAGCATAAATGATTGTGAGGTATTTTTAAGATGAGCCTTTTAGGAAGTCTTGACATCGGAAAACGGGCAATGATGAATCAAACACAATCACTGAAGATCACAGGGGAAAATATATCCAATGTTAACACGCCCGGCTATTCAAGAAAAAGGATTGAA
>DTPJ01000314.1 GCA_011334435.1 Candidatus Poribacteria bacterium
AATCGCATATTTAGTTAGAAAATCCCTCTAAATTTCCTTTTTCCAGAGGGAGACTTTGATGGTCTTTTTCAAGCGGAGGCTTTTTGGATCTTTTTCATTGAGATTTTTCGTGAGATTTTTCGCTTCGCTCAAAATGACATATGTTCAAAATGACACTTATATGTCACCCTGAACGAAGTGAAGGGTCTTTCTAATGTCTAAGTATTGGTTTTCTATTGCTATTAGCAAGTAAACCTGATTAGCTAACAACATTTTTAACTCAAAATTTCCCAAACTTTAGTAAATAAAAAATGCTTATGAATTCAGTCATAATGGTAGGTTGCATTTGAATTACAACCTACTTTTTGATTTTATTATGATCATTCGCCCATGACATCTTTTTCTACGTCAGCGATCATGACTTTTTCGCCATCTCGGATCGCTGAGCGATGGACAGCTGCTTCAAAGAGAATTTCATTCCATGCCGCTTCGCCATCTGCTGGGAATGGCTTATTTTCTTGCATAGCCTTAATGACACCATCTGCCATTCTTGGGAACGACTCGCTCATTTCACTTTTTCCTTGCTCCACCGTCCAAATTTCCTCAACCGTGTCTGGCCATGTATTGGATTTGCAACGTCTATACCAACCATCAAGCCCTCTGGCTTCTGCATGGCACTTGTCGCCGACGATTTTAACGCGAAGAGGATGTTCATCAAATCCCCAAGTGTTTGATCCATCAAGGGAGCCGATCACACCATTTGCCCATTTCATTTGGATCATCCGTTGCCAACCGCCCGGCTCATTAGGATTTCCTAAAACTCTTACCCATTCAGGCAGTCCCATTGACCAAAGTATTTGATCTATCACATGAGACCAGCAGTTGAAATGCGCCCTCGCCCTTACCATACAAATTTTGCCCAAACGCCCTTCAACGACGTCTTCGTGAAGTTTCTTGAAATGTGTCATAAAGCGATAGTTATAATCAATTCCAAACTTCAATCCAGATGCTCGCCATTCTTTAATAGCTGGTGCAGCGATCTTTGCATCTTCTTCTCTAACCCTATATTGACCCTCAAGCCCGCATAACGGTTTTTCTGTAAAGACATTTCGTCCCGCAGAGATCAGTTGACGTAATGGCGGAATACGACGTGTTTCATTTACTATTAATAATATCAATTCTGCATCACAGTTTGCTAAGAGTTCCTCAATACTTGAATACCCAGGGACGTTGAATTCTTTTTTTGCAGTTTCCAGTAGATTTGGATCCATGTCACAGACTGCAACTACCTTAGCATCTGGATGATTGTTAAAGTTTCTGCCGTGCATAATGCCCATGCCTTTTCCGCTGATAAGAGCACATTTAACCATTATAAAAACTCCTCCTATAACGATTATAGGATTCCAAGACTTTAATGTTCTAAAACTAAAACAAATTTTTTAATCTTAGAATCCTATAATAGTGGTTTGACCTCTATTGATTCAAAAGTCACTTTATCGTCTTTGGCGAAGAAAAATAGTTTATCGCCATCCACTTCTCTAACACGATTAACCAAAGTCCTCTGGTTATTTATACAAACATCTATTATATCATCTTTGGCAATAACGATGAGGTTAAAGGGTTGATTTAGCCCATCTACTGCATATATTGCTGAAGAGTCATCTTCATCTATGGGGTTACCGTCTGGCTTGTAGAAACCTACTTTTTGATGGTGTGGCTCAAATCTGATCTCATATCCTTCTTGATAATTGCCTGATCCCCTTAGACATAGTCCAAAACTTGATGATCCATTTTCAGGTATTATAGACACTTTAATTAAAACATTTTTTGGAACATCAACCAAAGCACCGACACCAAACTTGCCGATAGCGTTAATAGTAATATTTTTATTGTCTCCTGATACTCCATCTGTAAGTGCCTTGAACTGAAGATCAAGAGGACTATCTGTTAAAGGCATCATCTCGTCAGGAAACTTAGTTCCAAGCAGTCCATTATCTAATTGGATTATCTCGCGAAACAAGACATTTCCGCCATAACCGTTATCTGGAAGAAATGCAACGCCAATTCTGCGTCCATCGTTAAAAGCTGATGTTTTAAGGACTTTTGCTTTCTGTCCGTCAAAAGTCTCTATTTTGGGCTTTATCCATGGTCCAAAAGGTTCTTTTGACATCCGATAATGTGCTACTCCACCGATACTGAATATCAAATAATACCAGTCATTCCATTTGAAGTAATCTGAACACTCAGGCTGACCGATTTGACCAGGGATTATAAATGGTTCTTTCACTTCCCAATTTATCAGATCAGATGAAACTAAATGGGCAAGACACCC
>DTPJ01000686.1 GCA_011334435.1 Candidatus Poribacteria bacterium
ATAGTAAGTTTGCTTTTTAAATTGGTAATTTGCGAATTCTTATATTAATCTCTTCTATTATAACAACACAACCATCACAAAGGTTATAGTCAATCTCAGGAAAAACATCTAGAAGCCTTATACATTATAGCCTGACGTATATCTTCTTCTTCCAATTCTGGATAAGCTTCAAGTATCTCTTGATTTGTCATATTATTTGCTAACATTTTGAGTATCACACTTACAGTTATACGCATCCCACGTATAGTTGGCTGACCCAAACATATTTGGGGATTAACAGTAATTCGATCTAATTTTCCCATATTTCCTCCTAAATAGACTTATACTTGTATTTAGCTTTTATAAATAACCGCGGAGAAATAGCCAACCACACCGCCTGATTTATCGCCAGTCACATCGCCAGAATTTGCATATTTCAATATCTTAATCCCATCAGCGCCGAGTTTTTTCGCGGTCAATAGCGTTACTATAACTCCGCCCGCACCGCATAACTCCGCCTCGCCAGAAGCTAAATCATCTTCAAGCTGTTCTATGTCCATACGTTTTATACTGGTCAAAGCTATTTCGTCCATATTAACTGCGGAACGATAGCTATGATAATGTGACATATCAGTGCTTGCAACGATCAAGATATTCTTATCCCTCATAACTTCGCTTAAAGCCTCGCTTACTGAATGACTTATTATCGCAGACCATTCACGCATAAGTATCGGGACGATCTTCAATTCAGGCAAAACTACTTGAAGAAATGGGACTTGAACTTCTAATGAATGCTCAACAGCATCAGCACCCGGATAAAATTCAAATATATCCGTTTTTTCCATCAATTCAGAAGCCAAAGATTCATCTACTTTGACCATTCCTAATGGAGTCTCATAAAAGCCAGATTTGCGTATATAAACACCTCTGAAAGGCACTCTATGGCTGACACCGATCATTATAACGCTATCAAAGCTCATTCCCTCAATTTGTTTATAGGCATAACCTGCGATTTGACCAGAATACATATAGCCAGCGTGAGGCACCATAAGGGCAATTATTTCGCCGTCAATCGGCACTTTTTCTGCATTTGACAGAAATTCATCTATCTCAGCTCTAAGTGCAGAAGGTGACCCCGGATAAAACATCCCAGCAACAGCAGGTTTCCTTATTTCATCTTGATGTCTTTCAGAAAATATATTCATAACCCTCACCTCTTTATGTCTTTAATCTTTCAAAACTGATTTAAATGTCGTCTCATCAATACCTGCTTGACGAAGCATTTCGTAGAAAGTCCCTCTTGGAATATCCCTTTTGCCTTTGTGACTGATTCTTACTTGAAGGATAACGCCGTTTTCTAAAACCTTTTGCCATGTTTCATGTTTACTTTTTCTGATAAGTTCAAAATTCAGTTTTTTTAATACATAACGCATTTGATCATAAGTGTATATGGGCATATCTCACTTCCAGAAGCTCCATGATCTCCCATTCATCATGACAATTCATAACCGCGTCAACATAAGGTTTATGATGAGACCTGTTCGGACTGTGTATATACATATCTTCCTGTGCTTTGTAGTCCTCTGCATATTCCATTATCATTTCAACCATCGCTTTTAAGGCATCTTCTTTTGTATCCATTTCAGTAACTAAGTCTAATTCAGGACATTTAGCCATATAACTTCCGTTATCTTTAACTATAAATACAGTCATCAAGGCGACATTTGTTATTATAGTTGT
Organism: Candidatus Poribacteria bacterium; assembly: GCA_011334435.1. Lineage (GTDB taxonomy): Bacteria > Poribacteria > DTPJ01 > DTPJ01 > DTPJ01 > DTPJ01. The sequence continues at coordinate 1,720 of DTPJ01000686.1, forward strand.
GTTATTCTTGCTCATAATATCATTTCTCTTCCTCAAATAACTGTGCGGTAAAGACTTCAATAACTGTGTCTTTATCTTTCCAAGCATCTTTTGATAGACCAGCTTTATCTGCACAGAGATGTTCAAGGAATGTCACTTTATCCCAGCCTGTTTCAGTCGCAACCTGCGGAAGAAAAACACCTTTTCTCATTCCTTTGCTGACAATGACGCCGTGTTTCCCTAATTCAATTTCATCTGCACTTTTGACGCGACGAGGGACAGATAGCACAGATATTTCAATATCAATATCCTTCATCTCGTCCAAAGTAACTCTCCTAAACCTTGGGTCTTCTGTTGAGGACGCTATCGCCATATCTATTACGGTATCACAAAGCGGTTCAACAGGGAGTATGTGACCTATACAACCTCTGAGATTTCCATGTTTTCTTAACGTTACAAACGCACCTTGCTTTACTTTTAGCCTTTCATCGTCTGTTTCAAACTGCATTCGTTTGCCAGTTTTCAGATATGTTTCAATAGTATCACGAGCGAGTTTTAACAAAATCTTTTGTTGTTCCTCATTTAAGGGAGAGTCCATATTATTTGAAGAA
>DTPJ01000632.1 GCA_011334435.1 Candidatus Poribacteria bacterium
AAGTGGCACCCATTGACACATTATGCCATTCTCGGTCATTCTCTTTTTGCATAATTCATAAAAATCTTTTGTGTAAAATCCTGCACTGTTTGTGCTGACAAGAGGATGTATTATGCCTGTTGAGATCACATCGTATTTTTTGTCAGTTGTTAATGTATAGTTCCTTCCATCCTCAATAGTTAAATGTATTAGTGGGTCTTTAAGAACATCATGGTTTATCTTTGTGAAAAAGCTGTTCGCTGACACAACACCGGGGGATATTTCAACAGCATCAACATTAACTCCGTGTCTGGTTATTGCATAAGAAGTAACTCCCATACCAAATCCGATAACAAGTGCATTCTTTGGGTCTGGATGCAGGAGAATAGGAAGATGACCTATAATGTTATGTGATGGCAAATCCCATCTTGAATCCTCTGCTGCTTGATTTGTATCTACAAATATACGTCTTACGCCTTCTGTGTCTTCTACAACTGTCACTGATGTATCAACTTCCTCTTTATAAAATAGAAGCTTGTTTTTCTCACCAGACCCCTTGAATACCGCAGTGAATTTTGTTAGTGGCTGGCTAGTATCTATAACGAAAATAGAAACAATGACAGCAACAATAGCAATAACAATGTAAACATAATGGCTAATAACCTTCTTGGAGTTATTCTTTGATCTCCAATACATTAAGTTAGGTATAAATGCAGATATTCCGATAGCTATATTTAGACAAGCCATAACCATGATGCTTTTTTGGACGCCGATCAATGGGATAAAGACAAATCCTGCGAAGAAAGAGCCAAATATGCTTCCCAAAGTGTTGATTGAATAGATTTTGCCTATGCTTTTGCCAAGATTTTCTATACTGTTAGCGTATATCTTACTAGCAATAGGAAAAGTGGCACCCATAAAAATTGTCGGAATAAGCATGACAAGGAACGATAATGAATATCTACTGATAAAGAAAGTCCACCATCCTGACCCTGTGAATTTTAGCCCTATATCATATAGCTTCCCATATATGGGAATAAGCAAAATTGCTGACAACGCAATAACTATTTGGATAATTCCAAGTGCAGTTAATAAGTCTTTTCTTTTATCGGCAAATTTCGCTATCAAGACGCTACCAACCGCTATCCCACAGAGAAAAGTTGATAGCATAGTGGCAAACGCATAAGCAGTTGACCCGAGAAATAAGACTAAGATCCTAGTCCACAACACCTCATAAGCTAATGCACAAAATCCAGACACGCCGAATACCAAAAGTGCGATCTTACCGGCGTTTTGTGGAAGATCAATTGAAAAATCGTTATCTTGCTTTTTATCGGCTTTGTGGTTGTCCTCATTTGAAAAAATAAACTCCTTTTTTGCAAAGATAAAGAGAACAATTAAGGCAATTGCAACATTAATTCCAGCAGAAATAATTGTAGTTATGGTTATGCCCATAATTTTTATCAAAATAAATCCAGACAAAAAACATCCGATTACTGCTCCAAAAGTATTCAAGGCATAAAGTGATCCAACAGTCCATCCAAGCCGATCAATTTTGCCAGTTATCGCTTTGGTCATCACAGGAAGTGTTCCACCCATAAAAGTTGTAGGGATCAATAAAACGATAAAGCATAAAATAAACCTGAAAATAGACAAAAGATAAAAACTTCCGCCTAAATTGCGATACAGAAAGATATAGATAAAGTTCGTCCCAGCAAGGATCAAAGGTAATATTATCGCATAAACCCCTATTCCTATTTCAAGATAAGCGTATATTTTGAGGGGGTTTTGATGTCTATCGGCGTATCTACCAATATAAAAACTTCCAAGAGCCATACCTGCCATAAAGGCAGTTAAAACAGTGGTTACCGCAAAGACAGTTGATCCAAAAACGATTGTCAACATACGATTCCATATAATTTCATATACTAACCCAACCGCTCCTGAGAAGAAAAATATTGCGAGAATAGACGTCCTTACTTTCCAAGTAAATTTCATCTGTTGTAATTCTGATCCATCTGTTACTGAATCACTGCGAGAAAATAGGATATTTAGCCATGAATAGTTAAACATTGATTTACTCCAATTATTTTCTCTACCCTTGACACAATTAGGTAGTCATGCCAAAAACGTTATATTCCATAAAATGCTATTTGTTAGTATATCAACATTTCATTTCATTGTCAATTTTAGGTTTTGAACACCAGTCCAATTCAAATTTTAGGTAAAAGGCTATCAGCCACAGGAACACAAGAAAAAGTGATCAGTAATCAGTAATCAGTGATCTGTAATTGGCGGTGATTTATTCTTGTTAAGTCTGGTAATTC
>DTPJ01000378.1 GCA_011334435.1 Candidatus Poribacteria bacterium
CATCTTTGAATTTTAGGTTTGTCCTTAGAAGTCTAACTCCGCAGTTAATATCACTTCCGACACCTCCGGGCGATATTATCCCTCCATTTTCAGGATTAGTAGCGACTACACCCCCTATCGGAAGACCATACCCCCAATGTATATCAGGCATCGCTAATGAGTTTTTCACGATGCCCGGCAGATGTGCTGCATTTGCCACCTGTTGAAGGCTCATATCTGCCTTTATAGCTTTCATTAGCTTTTCATCGGCATAGACTATCCCATCAACAAGCATCCCTTTCATATAGCTTTTTGGAACTCGCCATCTATATTCATCTATCTTTTCCACTGGAATATTCGCTGATCCTTTTCCCATCTTATTTCACCTCTTATCTATTTATAGTTTGTAATAACTATTTCCTTGATTTTACCTCGTTTATCACCATTACAGTTAATCATTCTATTTGCTAAAACCCTATCAATATTAAAATCTTTATAAAGTTCATCAAAGAAATTATCATCGGGATTTTGATTCTTAGGATCTGAGTTTGACAACATTAAATAAGCCCCTCTATCGCTCATCTGTCTATAAAAAATTGCCAGACGCTTTTGATCCTCATCGTTAAAATCCTCTTTTGAATATCTTGTGAAAGCGGAAGTTTTATTCAAAGGACGATATGGAGGATCAAAATAGACAAAAGTTCCTTTTTCAATGAATTTTTCAGAGATTTCAAAATCCCCGTTGATAATTTCCGAATATTTCAAAGCATTGCTAACTTCAATGATATTTTCTGCATCACAAATTTTTGGATTTTTATAATCACCATAAGGGACGTTGAATTCTCCCTTTCTATTTTGGCGAAATAAACCATTGAAACAAGTCTTATTTAGAAATATCAAAAAAGCTGATCTCTCAATCCAATCGTCGTTAAAATTATCATAATCAAAAATTTTTATATGATTATTATATAACCTTCTTATCTCATAAAACAATCCCTTTTTAGCTTTATTAGACAACTTAAAAAAACTTTCTTCTAAGTTTTTTAGCTTCTGGATCAATTCTAAGGGATTCTTTTTAATTGTTTTATATGCTAATATAAGTTCCTTGTTTATGTCAATAAGAAATGTTTGTTTTATTTCATATTTATTTTTAATCAAAAAGAAAAATGCCCCACCGCCGACGAATGGTTCAACATATCTATCAATAATTCCAGACTTCCTAATCTCTAATGGAATTCTGGATTCTAACTCATAGAGAATCTGATTTTTTCCACCAGCCCATTTTAGAAACGGTTTGGCATTCATTTTCGTTTTCCTAAAAAATAAAACAAGATCGGAGGGAGATTGCCGTGAGTAGATAAAAAAATGGCGGAGCTGACGGGACTTGAACCCGCGTTCTTCGGCTTGACAGGCCGACGTGTTAAACCAACTGCACCACAGCTCCGCAATATCGCCTTTATGGTAGGCGGAACAGGAATTGAACCTATGACCTCCGGCTTGTAAGGCCGGCGCTCTGACCAGCTGAGCTATCCGCCCTAGGTTATTTTCTTATATCATCAAATTCAATTATTAAGTATAATATCAGAAATCAATATTGTCAAGGGAGAAAATTGAACCAAAGGTTTTTAATTATTTCTTTTAGATTAGGCAGCATTCTTAATTGCATTTAACTTCTTTGTCATTCTTGATTTATTTCTTGAACTGTTGTTCTTATGTATTATGCCTTTGGCAGCAGCGGAATCTAAAATGGAAGCAGCTTCAGATAGTCTTTCCTCAGCAAGTTTGATTTCACCTTGTTCTATTGCCTGTTCAACCTTTTTTATAGCAGTTTTGATTGATGATTTTACTGCTATATTTCTCATATATTTCCTCTTGTTTGATCTGATCCTTTTCTTTGAAGATTTTAGGTTTGCCACCCGATATTACTCCTTTTCTTTTATAAGTTTTTATAAAGTTCATAATTATACAATTAAATCTAAATTCCAATTAATAAATAATATCAGAATTTTATTATATTGTCAACGATTTTTCGCTGAAGCGTCCAATTCAAATTTTAGGTAAAAGGTTATCAGCCACAGAAACACAAGAAAAAGTGATCAGTAATCAGTAATCAGTGATCTGTAATTGGCGGTGATTTATTCTTGTTAAGTCTGATAATTCTGAGATGCTATCCGAAACCAGTATTTATCAAAGTTTGAATTAAATGTTTATATGAAAATGCTTATTAAGTAAAGCAATGTATCATTCCTGCCCCTACTCCCTGCTCCCTGCTTTCACAGGGACAAGCTTCGCAGGGGTAAACTGCATCAGGAATCCATATCATCTTC
>DTPJ01000395.1 GCA_011334435.1 Candidatus Poribacteria bacterium
GGCATGCTTGAGGCTGATGTTAGCCTTTGGGATAGCGAACTGGCAGGTGCTATTGAGATTCCCAATTCTAATTATACAGTCAATTTGGTAGAAGGGACTTTCAAATTTGCTAATAGTCAGTTGAAGAGATATTACATGAATGCAAAGTCATATAATATTCATGGTGCAATTGCAGAATGTATGGAGCAATTAGCAATGGATCAAAATAGGGCGAAGGCGTGGAATAGGGGTTCAGTGACATTTACTCATTATGATCTGCTTGAGATTTCACGATATCATAGACGATTAAGTGGCATGCGGAACACAAATACCGTAAGGACATACGGATGATCAAGTTAAAGATGAAAGTAAGGAGTTAAAAGATGGCTTTAATGGGCAGAAACAGAATGGGCATGATAGACATTCTTCAGAATGACTATGAATACTGCACTATAAGCTATTATGAAGATAAAATCAAGAATGAATTAGGAGAACCGATACGGGAGTTAATAGAGCGAGCTACTAATGTCAAATGCAGTATTAATTCATTAATTAAGGCACCAAGGTATATTACTTTAAGTGATGGCTATGACATATCGACACAAGGTATCACTGAGGAAACGACTCACCATATAATATTGCCAGCGGATCAAGAATTGAATGCAGGAGATATAATAACAGACTGTGATGGTGCTGAATATGATGTGTTGATTTCGGTAAATTGGCAAACACATAGGGAAGCTTTTTTGAGAAAAATAATTTAGGTAACAAAGGACTAATTGTTAAATATCGCATTGATTTAATGATTAGGAATTTAGCATTGCTGATTGGCAATGGAGATTAATGATGGAGCAGATACTTAAAACTATTAGAAACAAATTAGTAGAAGACCCTATATTAACATCAACGGTTAATGCTAACGACATAACGATAATACATAATGCAAAGCCAGCAAATTATCCATGTGTATTATTAAGCATAGGTGCTAGCGACTTAGGTGTCCAAATTCCTGGCGTATCAAGAGCTGTTTTGACAATTAATATATACTCAAAAATTAGTAAATACCAACTTTGGACTATATACGGCAGAATAAAATCACTAATTAATAACAATGAGCGTGATATAACTGATGTTTTAACGGTAATTCATTCTATTAAAGAATCATTTGTAGATGAGAGTAAATATGATAGAGCGCATTCAGTTTGGTATCTTACAGCCAGATACAATATTCTTTATGGGACATCTGGTTTATCAATAACTACAGGTGCAATGGGTGCAATATATGCTGACAAAAATCAAGTTAGTGCAGTTCCATCCAAAGAAGTAGGGAAATTTAGGGGTCAGGTTAGCTTAAATATATCTTTTGATAGCGAAATAAGACAGTCTCAGGAACGTTTTGGTAGGTCAGTCCATTACAAAAGCGGTTCTGCAAAGTTGACAGTTGAAGAGGTGGTATTTAAGCCATCTATACTTGATCTGCTATGGAACGTTGAAACTAATTTTCAGGGAAAACTAAATGATTCCATAAGTTCAGCGACTACATATCAATTAAGCCAGATGTCATATCCAGCATATTTGCAAGTTTTATTTCAGATGATCAAAACAGATGACGGGAAAAAATTAGAAATAGAGGCATCTAAGGCAATATGCCATAATCTGACAATACCATTCTCCAAAAAAGACTTCAGTGTATTTAATTGTGAGTGGATACTTCTTAGCGATAACAATGATAATATAGTAAGAGTAGCAATAGAGAATTAGGATATCTAATCATCAAATTATGTATTATTTTTGCATTAACTTGGAGTATTAGACAATGTTTAAGGGAGATCAATTGACTGAGAGTGAAAAACGAGAGTTGATGTTGGAGATAGAGGAGTTAGCCCAGTTGGAGGGATTAAGAAACTATGTCCAATCAGGGTCTGGGTTTAGCATTTCTGCGGATATACTAAATCTGATAAATGGTAAGGCGGATAAAAATGAGGTTGTCAGACATGATGGAACTGTTTCTCTAACAGGGGATTGGGATGTTGGTGATGGTCGGACAATATCCACAGAGAAAATATCAGCGAGAGATAGCGATGGACTGACTTTAAGTGAAGATGGGGGCAAAGGGATATTAATTCAAGACAATACTGGATACGTTGGGATAAATAAGAGTAATCCATCATACCAATTAGATGTTGATGGTGATATTTATACAACAGGTAAGGTTTATTTAGGTGCAGATTGGAAAAAGGCATTATCTGCTTCAGAAGGACAAAAAGAGATATATGTAGCTACTACTGGTAGTGATGAGACAGGTGATGGGTCGGCAAGCAAGCC
>DTPJ01000495.1 GCA_011334435.1 Candidatus Poribacteria bacterium
AAGGGTTTCATCCTAAAGCAGTCAATGTTCAAAAAAATGTCTTCAGGATCAGCATCTAAGATTGATGCTATGTGCTTCGCTAGCCCATAACTGGGGTTCCTTATGCCACTCTCTATGCGTGCATAGAAACTACGCGAAACGCCAAGCATTTGTGCGATTAATTTTTGCGTGTAGCCATGTTCTTTGCGAAGTTTAATAAGTTTGTCCCTCATTACTACCGCCTCCCTAGTTCCGTTTAGTAATCTTTACCTATAATTATAAACGCTCCATTTTGGGACGTCAAGCGGTTTTTAAAATATTTTTCTACGTTTGCCCTCCTTTAAAGCTCGTTTAATTGCTAAGCCGATTCGCCTACCTAGTTCTACGGGGACTGCATTTCCAATTTGTTTATATTTGTCAGACATTGTGCCCAAAAATTCCCATTCATCAGGGAAAGTTTGAATTCTAGCATATTCCCTTACAGTAAATGGTCGGGTTTCTTCTGGGTGGCATCTTTCGGTTTGCTTTTGAGATGGTGAACAAGTTAAGGTTAGTGATGGTTCATCCCAAGACATCCGTCTAGCCATTCCTGTCCGGCCGCCACCAGAATAGTAGCTTTTCCCCATATATTCCTTTTGGATATCGGGGGGTAAGTCTCGCCAACAACCACCAGGCGGCACTAATTCAAGTACTTTTTTTCGGTTGGGGGAATATTGTTGCCCTTCTGATTTTGGTACATTTGCCAAAGCATCATGTAGAGTTTTAATTTGTTTGTCTGGTTTTGGAAATTCAAAATTAATACCTTCTCGCGTCCCTACAATAAATATGCGTTCTCTCTTTTGGGGGACTCCATAATTTACGGCATTTATAAGCTTGAATTTAACATTATACTTAACTTCATCGCCTAAATTTGCCAATATATCCAAGATGGTATTTAAAGTTCTTCCTTTGTCGTGGCTTATAAGTCCCCGGACATTTTCGGCAACGAAGATAAGAGGTTGTACTTCTTTTATACATCTTGCAAACTCAAAGAAAAGAGTCCCTCTAGTATCTTCAAACCCCATTTTTTTCCCAGCGTAACTAAATGCTTGGCAAGGAAATCCACCTGTCACTACTTCTACTTTATTTTTAAATTGCGTAAAATCTACAGTTGAAACATCAGCATTTATCACCTTCCATTCGGGACGGTTATATTTTAAAGTATCGCAACATTTTTCATCGATTTCTATTAATGCATAGGTATTAAGGCCAGCTTGTTCAAGACCTAATGCTAAGCCACCAGCACCAGCAAAAAGTTCTAGTACATTTACAAGGTTTTCCCCCAATTTCATTCAGCATACCCCCGCTGAGTTTAGTCATTATTTTCCTTATAAAAAATAAAACCCCAGCTTTCGCTGGGGTATATGGGGAGGGAGGATGGATAGGTTATAATACGTTGCAACGGATGTATTATATTGTAATTATAACATAATCGCAATTCAATTGCAATTACTGTTCTAATTGCAAATTCAATTGCAAAATTGCAATTCAATTGCATCAATGTTTTAAAATCAATGCCGCTGCCGCCAAAATCCAGCCTGCATTGCGTTGAATTTTCAGAGATCTAATTTGCGAGTTTGCCTCTTGCTCGTACTGTTTGAAGGATTCGTTGGCCTTCTGCAATGAGGTCTGCGCTTGACTTAAGTCCATCCTGGCTTGCGTCAATTCGTTCTTCAATTGTACTAATTGTGTTTGTAGTGATTCCAATTCCTTCTGATACATGAGTAACTGTTGCCTGGACGTTTCCAAGTCCTGTTTCGACGTGGTTAATTCGGTCAACAGCTTGCTGTTGTTGCTGTTGAGCTGTTGAAATATCTGTTCTAATCTCGTCAGCTCTTGTTCTGAGATTTGATACATCCCGGGAGTGCAATATCCAGTACCCGGCCAAGCCAGCAATAATAACAGCACACAAAATATAGAGAATTTTTTTAGCCACAATCATATCACCCCCGTTTCTATATGGGCTTTTCGGTTCTGTAGTTCCGCCAGCTTGGCATCATTAAACTTATCCGTCGACGCTAAATATCCGGTTATCCGTCTAATCCTCGTTATCGGTGAACGTTCATATGCTTTAATTTCAACGTCCAGTCCATCATTGACGAGGGAGAGTTCTATCCGAGCAATCTTTTTCTTCTGCTGTTCCCACTGTAATTGTTCTTCGTGAACATAATGTAGTGCTTCTTCATAGCTGATGCCATCTACTGCATTAACCTGGATATCGTTGATTATCCATGCTGGCATCATGCATTTGCCTCCTGCCCGAATTCTTCCGCGTAAATCCGTTTG
>DTPJ01000786.1 GCA_011334435.1 Candidatus Poribacteria bacterium
GATGAGAGGATTCACTCTTATCGAAATGCTCATCGTCGTGGCCATCATCGGTATTCTGGCCGCATTGCTTATCCCCAACGCCATGAGCGCCCTGCAGAAAGCCAAACAAAAAGGCACCATCAAAGACATCAACACCATTGCTACTGGTCTTATGGACTATGTAACCGATAAAGGGATGGCCCCTGCCGGAGCATCTGGTCAATTGACTGGTAGCAGCGACGCCGTTGTTACAGCGCTGCAGGGATTTTATTTGAAGACTTTCCCGGTCAGGGATCAGTGGGGTCACTTCTTCTATGTTTATACTGGAGAGCAGTGTGGTGGGAACGATTTCGGAATCACCCTGCCCACTACTGAGACTGCCTGGGGAGATGACGCCTTTATAGTTGGCTCGTCGGGGCGCAATGAATCTACGAACGATGTTACCTATGATGCTACCAATCCTGCCGACAATCTTTATGAAGTAAATTCCATGCAGGACTTCAATAAGGAAATCGTCAACTGGAATGGTAGTGTGGTGATTGGTCCTCGGACCGCTGCTGGCACTGGCACCGGCACTGGCACTGGAAGCTGATACCTGAATTAAAGGCTGGATTTAAGGGCGGCTTCGGCCGCCCTTATTTTTTTAAAAGATCGCTACTGGTTGCAAAAAATACATCTAATTTGGGGAATTTGAACTGATAAAAAATATAAAAGGAACAGAGCGTTTGTCTGTAAAATATCTATTTTTGTTGTAAACCGGATTTATTATACAAGTTTAGAGACCTGATTTTTTCTCTTACCATTCTTTTCTCATAGGTGTTTCTAGCTAGATTTTGGGCATCAAGATAATGTTTTAAAGCTGTCTCCTTTTGCTGCCTCTGGGCATAGAAATCACCAAGATATATAGCTATGGAATAATTATTAGCTGATTTATCTGGATGATTGATGAATTCCGGGAACTTTAGGTGATTATATTGAGAATAATATACTTTTAGTTCCGGTTTTATTATTTGTCCTGTAATTAATCCAGCAATGATGATAATTAGACCTGCTGCTAATCTTATTTCTCTTTTCCAGATAAAGGCATAAGGCCAAGGTTCACTTGGGCGTTTTTTTATTAAAAATATATCACCGATTTTATAACTGATGGTAGCAATGATCACTCCGGCTATGATGTCAACCAAATAATGATCTCCACTATAAACAATAGTAAATATTATGGTTCCTGTGTATAGGTAAAAAGGAAGGGCTTTGAATTTAAGTTTTTTCCAAAGAATAAGGCTGCAAAGAAAAGGGAAAGCTGCGTGAAGAGAGGGCATCGCCGCTACCGGGTCCGTATTAAAACCAGCAGTGAGGTCAGGGATATAAATAGTATAAAGCTCGAGGTTGAAATGAACAAGTCGTGGTAATAGACTGAACATCTCAGAAGCCATCCAGGGCGGGGAAGTGGGTACCAGTGCGTAGAGACTAAGTCCTATCAGGAGTAATGTATAGAAAGAAAATTTGTATAGATTAAACCAGACTTTATCTTTAATCCATATAAAAAAACCAACTATTAAGAAGGCTATGAAATGAGTGCCATGAAAAAAGGTCAGAATCTTTTCAAGCCATCCGGCGTTGCCATCAGGTAGAAGCAGATTTTGCAACCAGACTGAAGGAACTGTTCCCCACAGAAGTTTTTCCAGTTTTATTGGATACTCACAGTATACTGGGAGCTGATAATGGGAGATTAAAAAGTAAATTAAGCCCCGAGCTGTATCCGCGAGATAGATTATGGATAAGAACAGAAACCAATCATTGAAAAATCTCTTTTCTGCCTTGAAAAGCAAAACTAATATTATTAATAAAGCCAAAATCATAATTTTAGGAAAGTAGGTGAAAATGCTAAGAGTTAACCCAGCTATCAAGAATAGCGTAAATATTGACAGGACAATTATCCAGAATAGTTTTGCAGAAATAGCTTTATGGTTGAGCATAAAATTTCAATATTTTTATCAGATTTTAATTTTATCTCGATTAAATTGCCAGAGGTTTTTGAAACTGTTCTCTTTTTTTGTCATCAAAACAAGTGTAGAAATGTTAATTAGCTTTCAGGTATATATAAAATAATTCTTTTTATTGTGATAATATTTTAGGGCGATGGCGGTAATACGAACGATAATTCTCCTGATTTTTTATGTGGTGCTGGTGGTGCTCCTGACGCCGGTGCTTCTGGTGTGCTGGCCGCTCGGCATTCGCGACCCGCTTCTTAGAGTGGCCAAATGGGCCATGGGCCTCAGCCGCCGGATTCTGGCCCTTAAGGTCGAAGTGCAGGGGCTGGAAA
>DTPJ01000711.1 GCA_011334435.1 Candidatus Poribacteria bacterium
CAAAATCAAAATTAGAAATCCATCTAATGGTAAAAAATCCAAAGGCTTATATTGAACCTTTCGCAAATATCGGAGCTTTCAGGGCAATTTTTCATATAGAATCCGATGACGACCCGTTAGAAGTGATAGATGAAATTAAAAAATATAATATGGAACCCGGCATCGCCATCAATCCACCGACACCGCTTGATAAAATCTTGCCATTTATTAACCTTGTAGATGTTGTCTTGGTTATGGGAGTTAATCCGGGATTTCAAGGACAAAAGTTTATCCCCGAAACCCTTGACAAAGTCAAAGCTATAAAGAAGATCAGACCAGAAATTCTCATTGAACTTGATGGCGGAGTTAATCCAGAAATAGGTCCTAACCTAATTTCCGCAGGAGTTGACATCCTCAACGTCGGCTCTTTTCTGTTCAAAGAAGGCGATGTCAAAGAAAATTGGGAACGTATGCAGAAAATAATAAAATAAGTGATCAGTAATCAGTGTTATCCCATAGCTGATTCTTAACCCTATATTTCACCTTCAACTTCTCTTCTTAATAGGGAATTAAACTCAATAGCCCTTTTAAGTCCTTCTTCTGCTATCTCTCTTTTTGAATTCTCATTTTCAAGCATCAGCTTTCTTTCTGGTATCCATTTATCATCTACATAATTCATTTGCTCCGTCAGACTTGGGTCTTCGTGACAACTCATAAAATACTTTATAACGCCTAATATGCCGTAAATCTCATTGATCTCAAAATTTTCCTTTTCTTTTTCAATAAGACTCCATATATACCAATTGCGTTTCTGTCTTGCCTCGCCGATCTTGCGACCTGTGTTAGTTTGCATATTTGGCAGAAAATCCTCTTTCATATTTAACCATTTAGGGATGCCTTCAATATAAGTTTTCAGATCAGCATTACCGCTTCTTTGAACCATAGAATGCGTATGTATGCCGATATTCCTGAAAAATGCACAAAGACCGAGATTTGAGTCAATAGTATCTGCCTCGTATATGATCCTTCCTTCAAGGTTGTTCATAAATTTTTGCATTTTCTCAGTGCTTGATTCATTTGGTTTGAGATGTGCAGAGATGGCATCTGCTACACCTTCGCAAAAGTCATCTGGAAGACCATATTTTTTCAACAATAGTTTCGCTACAATAGCACCTGACTCGTTATGAATTTTATATTCTAACTTATTTTCGCTATATAGTTGAGTTATGATATTACTTTTATTAGGATTTGGCATTAACATCTGATTTAGCCAAAAACCGTCTTCGTTTATGACTCGTTTTCCATCTTTATCGGTAAGAAAATCGCCATCATATCGTTTAGTTATATCGTGCAAAAGGGCAGCATACTCTAATTTTCTGAGATCCGCCCCTTCTTGCTTTCCGATTGTCAGGCTCAGTTTTCTGACCCTCTGAGTATGGTTAAAAAAGTAATATCGCCATGAGAATCCGACCCTTATCTCATCCCAAAGCATAAATGTCTCTTTAACAAGATTTTCAAGGTCGTTTAATATGCTAATATCATCAACTTGATTAGCCATTTGTTACTCCTATATTTTCATTTTATCTTGGAAACATAAGGATTTTTTGACGAAAAATCGCCTAAAAATATATCATTCTATCATAACTTAGTCAAGCATTATTGCATAAACTTTGGATAGTTTATTTTGTAGATTAAATTATCCACAAAATCTCTCTAAACCTCACATTTTTACTGCTTCTGCACGTTGATTATCGCTTTAATCACGATAATAGCAGGGATCGTCAACACTGCCCCCCAAATACCAGCCAAAGCAGCGGATAACAGAACCGCGAACATGACGATAAGTGGATTGACATCTATCGCTTTGCTCATAATCCTAGTAGAGATAAAAGCGTTGTCTATCAACTGTATTCCAAAAGCGGAACCGATGACCAAGAGTATTTGAATAAAAAACCTTGCTAAGCTATAATCTCCCGATGCAAAACCTATAATCGTAGCGATCACGGCAACTCCGCCACCAATAACAGGACCAACAGTCGGAATAGCGTTGAATAATCCTGCAAGCGACCCTACCAACAAAGCAAACGGCACTCTTATTATGCTATAAACAATTACAGAAATCACGCTTATTATTAATATCACCAATATTTGACCTTTAAGAAAAGCCCGCATGTCATTATCTATTTCACGAAAATATAGGACTAATCTTTCTCTCTGTGCAGATGGAAAAATGCCCAATGTCCTTTTTACATGCGATCTAAAAGATTGGATAGCATAAACAAATACAATGACTATAAAAAAGGCAGTTGAAATCCTTCC
>DTPJ01000645.1 GCA_011334435.1 Candidatus Poribacteria bacterium
ATTCAGAAGAGAAACAGCAATTTTTGGCGGAGATTGCTGACAAAATGCTTGATTTTAGGGCTTCGGATAAAATCTGTGGATGTTAAGGCATATATATTACAAGCATTAGGAAAGATCGGTGATGATTTAGCTGATCCGATAATTCTTGATGCTGCTAAAAGCAAAGATAATACTATCCGTCGTTTTGCCATATCAGCATTGGTTGATATAGGGAATGATAGGGCAATAGACGCAATTATTGATGCATTAAACGATAAAGAATCTGACATAAGGGCAACTGCTGCTATGTCTTTGGGACTTTTAGGCGTTATGAAAGCTGAGGATCAACTTATAAAACTATTAGATGATAAAGATGATTCTGTTCGCACTCAGGCTATCATAGCATTGGGGAATTTACGTTCTAATAAAGCATTTACTAAACTTAATCAAATGACTTTGACAGAAACGAATGAATGGATACGTCGTTATATAAGTCAGGCAATTATAGAAATTGAAGGAGGTCACCGTTCGTGAAGCGGATAATCATTATTGTCAGTGTCGTTGTGTTTCTTTTGCTTGCTGGTCTTGTAGTTGGTCTTACTACTGCACGAAGCAAAAACGATAAAGGAACACCTATAAAAACCGAAGTTGTGAGGCGTGGCGATTTTGTAATCAAAATCAATGCCTCTGGAAATTTGGAGTCCCTATTAACTGTGGACGTGAAATCAAACGTTGAAGGCGAGATCAAAAAACTTAATGTTAAAGATGGAGAATTTGTTGAAAAAGGACAAGTTCTTTTAAAGATAAATGATGAACAAATAAGAGAGGAAATGAAGCAAGCAGAAGCTAACGTATCAGCGGCACAAGCACAATTGGAACAGGCAATAAGATCACTTTCAATTAAGCAAAAGCAGTTGGAAAGTGATCTTCAACAGCAAAGGGACGCTGTTTCGCAAGCCCAGACAGCTTATAACGTAGCAAAAGCGACTACATTACAACAGATCGCACAACAGGAAACCGAAATTCAAAATATCAAAGGGAATTTAGAGCAGGATAACATAGCACTTCGTCAAGCTCAGATATCCTTAAAGCAAGCAGAGATCACACTAAGCGATTTGGAGCAAGCAGAAGCAGCTGCTAAGGTAGATTTAGATAATGCACTATCGGAATTGAAACGCACCCAAGAATTATATGATAAGAAATTCGTCCCTAAAAAGACCCTTGAAGATTCTCAAGCTTCCTATGCGAATGCCAGCTCTCGCTATGAGTCAGCACAGAAAAAAGTTTTGTCACAAAAGGAGACTATTAACTCACAAAAAGAGACTGTCACTATGCGAGAACAGGCGGTTCAAATGCGAAAGACATCTCTTGAATTCGCAGAGCAAAATCTAAAGTTGATAAAACAAACTCGCGCAGCACAAGAGGAACAGGCTATGACGCAGTTGAAGATCGCACAGACGCGACTGAAACAGCTTGAGGATAGCATAAATGACGAAAAGGATATTAGCAGGTTCTCGCTTGAAAGTGCAAAAGCTAACTTGCTAAGGGCTCAAAGCACATTAAACAATCAAAAAGAACGTCTTGGCTGGACTACAATTACCGCTCCGATGTCAGGGATAGTCATCAACTTAGTAGTTGAAGAAGGCGAGATCGTCACATCAGGTCGGTCTGCATTTTCACAAAGTCCAGCGTTAATGCAAATCGTTGATTTATCAAAAATGGTTGTCAAGACATTCATAAATGAAGTTGATATGGAAAAGCTTTCTGTCGGACAAAAAGCCGAGATCAGAACACGTGCCTATCCAAACAAAGTCTATCGCGGGGAAGTTAAAGAAATTTCGCCCAGTGGACAAGCACGAGATAATATCATATATTTTGAGGTGATAATAGCAGTTCTTGGATCGCCAAAGGAACTTCGTCCAGGGATGACAGCCGATATAGACATTGTAGTATTAGAACGCAAAGACTCATTGCTTTTGCCTATTGAGGCGGTTAAAACTGAGCAGTCAGCGACAGCACTTTTAACTGTTCCAGAAAAAGAAATAGGCAAAATGAAGGTTGATCAGGCGATAGAGCTTGAATCCGAACGAGGAGCAAAGTTACAGGGAAAAATCAGTAAGATAAATCCAGAAAATAAAGAAGGCAATGTTGAAGTAACATTAGCCAGTGCAAGGCGAGGTCCTAGATCAGGAAAGACAACTTATAAACTCACCGTTAATGGCAAAACTATTGCAGATATTCCTGCTGAAGTTGATTCCAAAAGAGAGAGCTATGTTATGTTGATGCCAAAAGAAAAGGGAAAAGACTCTGCTAAAAATG
>DTPJ01000120.1 GCA_011334435.1 Candidatus Poribacteria bacterium
GACGCTCCAAGATATTTCTGAGGACAACTAACCCTAATCCTACACTGCCGAGTATCAAAGCCAATCCGCCGAGCATTTGAAAAATGGACAGATAAGTGTTTTGGACAGCGCTAAATTCAGCTAATCGCACATAAGCAGGCGTTAACTCAATTCCAAAATCTTGAAAAGCCTGTGAGATTTTTTTAGATGTATCCGCCATGTTTTCAAAATCTGCATCTATCAAAAATACACGATAACCGCTTTCTGATGGAAATAGCCTTATAAAGTCCTGTTCTGATATTATGAATACACCTTGAAGGATAGAGTTTGACAAAGAACCAACGATCTTGATCTTAAACGGCTGACCTCGTTCATCAACGCTTGTCGTCATATCACCAACGGATAGCCCTAAACTCCATGTTAATGTTGCACCATCGCCGATAGCATTTATCACTCTATCGTCAGACGATTTATCGTTTAACATTCCGAAACCGTCTTTTGAGATTGATTTCACAAATTTAAATGCGTCTCGTTTTTGCAGTTCAGCAGGATCAACGCCAAGAATTCTTGGAGTTTGAACACGGTTGAGATTAAGACAGCTTGCATCGTCGCCTTCACGGACCCTAAACTGAACAAACTTTGCGGAAGTTTCGTTGATCCCAAACTTTATCCGTTTATCCTCATCATTTAAGTTATGAAGTATAGGTAACGTGGTCTCTGCATAAAAGGCAAATCCTCCTGTGCCTGACGATCTTTTATCGTAGTTTATCATTGCATTTTGCCTGTTTGCACCTATGGAGATGATAAGGAAACTACCACAAGCGAGAAGGCTTATAATAGCAAGACTTCTGCCCTTTCGGCGTGTTGTATTGCGAAATCCGAGCATGTTTATTGTAAACTGTCCTGTATCTTTTGATCTTGCAAGGCTTAATAGCATAAAATTGCTTAGGGCAAAAAATCCTATAAGCATAAGTCCGCCAACACCGAAGAAAATACCCGTTGCATATCGTCCTTTATCGTAAAAAGAGATTAAAACTAAGATCATTGACATAATGAAGGCAACAATAGCAATCCAGAGCGAAATTTTTCTTTTTAATGGATTAGCAAATCCTATTTCAGATGAAAAATCTGATGAAAGCAGTTCTTTTGCAGTATAAACAAATTGCCTTCTTAAAGTCAGCCATATCGTCAATATAGAGATGATTATGCCGATAAAAAAGCCGATAAATAATGTTGATGTCTCTGCATGATAGTATAAATTCGCCGAATTTATAGCATTTCGCCATATAGTGGATAACGCAAAGATAACAGATTTTGTATAAACAATCCCCAAAGCGATCCCCAAAACTCCGCCGAATATGGCAATTATCAGTCCTTCTGATAAGAATAACCGCTTTATTTGACCCGATCTAAAACCGATAGCCAAAAGCGTTCCGATCTCTTCCCGTCGTTGTTGGACGCCAAATACAAAGACAAGTCCTGCAAGCAAGCACGAAGAGAATATAAGAAAAATGCTTAATCCAAGGAAAAGCTGACCGAAATCCGTTGTCGGCTTACTTGACAAAAGTAATTTTTCTCTGATAGGTTGGAAATAAAGCCCAACTAACTTTGGATTGAGCTTTTCCCTGATAGATTTATCAATCTCTTTTACATTTATGTTTGATGGATAACGAATAGCTGTCAGATTGCCAAAGCGATTTCGCCAAAGTTCCTGACCTGCTTTTAATGTTATAAAGCCCTTTGGTGTCCCTCTATATTTATGCCAGTAATCCTCGTCTTTATCTCTGATCTTTGAGAGATCAATCGGTATCCCCGGCTCCCAATCTCTGCTGTTTTCAACATTTACTAATCCCGGAAACTCAGGCATGAATGTTTTATCCGCGAATATCCCTTTCATAGACACTATTGATTTAATGCGAAACTCTGTTGATCTTTCAGTCAATCTTCGCTGATTATCAAAGACAAAATACGATAATTTTATCATATCTCCTGCTCTGGCATTAATATCATCTGCAAGCCATTGATTTATAACGATCTCATTGTCTTTTAAGATTGACCCATCATCTAACATAATCGCCTTTGGATCAATAGCAGTTATCATTGAATATGGCGTTGACAGATTTTTATGTCTTATCTCATTGACAAAATACGTCAAAACACCGATAGATTCAGATGATATTTCATTTGCCACATCCTCTATTGGCTGGTCTATGAAAATTCTTTTTGATGACAACTGGATCATTCCTAATTCTGACAATTGGCTTATCTCCAAACCAATATCTTCAAGTTGCCAATGTTCTTTTAACAATTTATCAGC
>DTPJ01000799.1 GCA_011334435.1 Candidatus Poribacteria bacterium
AGCCTTCTGATAGCCCCATCAGGCAGAGCCATCACTGAAATTGCATATAGACACAACGCAAAAACCAACACTGCTAAATAAGCCTTCTTCATTTTTGCTACCTCCGATAAGCTAAATGCTTGAAATGATCCCTCTCAATGTTCCTTAGAACAACGATAAGTCGGGATATCCTTATTTGTGCCTGTGGTTTATTTTTTATTTTTCTGGTATTATAAATCATACCGTTCTATAAGTCAATAATTATGAAAAACTGGGAATTTTTATGGAACTTCTATGTTATTTGTTATTTATCTTATGAAACGTCCAAACTTATGTCCAATCATCAGTGTTTTTCAGTTGATTTCAATCTATATCTAATATTATAATCATAATTGCTGTTATAACGATCATTAGTTGGTTTATATTATATGAGAATTTGATAGATTTACATATCTGAAAGGTTTTATAGATGATAGACAAGAATAAAATTCGTGAATCCATAAGGGAAAAAATAATGAAAGACGGCATAGCCTCTATTGCAGTTGCTGTCGCAAAAGGTGACGAAATACTTTTGGAAGAAGGCTTCGGCTGGGCAAATCGTGAAAAAATGATACCATCAAACCCTAATATTATGTATTCGCTTGCATCAATCTCAAAGCCGATAACTGCTACCGCGTTAATGATATTAAAAGAGCGGGGATTGATCGATCTTGATCGCCCCGTCAATGACTATCTTGACGATGCGAAACTTACCGCTTGGATAGGAAAAGCAGAAGATGCGACTGTCCGAATGATAGCTAATCATACTTCTGGTCTGGCAGTGCATTGCCATTTTTTCTATGAAGATGAAAATTATCCAAAACCAAGCATGGATGAGACTATCAGAAGGTATGGGAACATTGTTAGCATACCGGGCGAAAGATACCAATATTGCAATCTTGGATATGGCATTTTAGATTACATAATATCAAGGCTTTCTGGAAAGAGCTATGCTGACTTTATGCGCGAGGAAGTATTTCTTCCGCTTGATATGACTCGTTCATCAATTAATATTGACAAAGGATTGAGGAAATATCAAGCGATCAGATATGGGACTGACAAGAAAATTGTGCCTTTTTATGATTTTGATCACCCAGGGGGATCAGCAGTTTTTAGCAGTGTCCATGATCTCGTCAGATTCGGAATGTTTCATCTAAAAGCACATTTACCAAATCAAAGGGCGATATTATCTGATGAGTCCATAGATGAAATGCAGGTTGGAACTGCTGATATGGGCAATGGAAACCGATATGGTATTGGGTGGGCAACTTGTCAGAATTCTTATGGCTATCGTGTCTCTTGGCACAATGGTCTAATGGGCGGAGTAAACACAACATTAATGCTTGTCCCTGATGAAAAGATCGTTGTTACAGTTTTAGCAAACTCTAACACAAATCAACATGAGATAATATGCCGAGAGATATTGTCAGCTATGTTGCCTAAATATGCGGAAAACCTCGCTATTGCCGAAGCCAAAAAGAAATCTAACACTGATCAAACTGCAATGGAATTTATTCCAACTTCTGAACTTATAGGCGAATGGAACGGCGAGATTGTCACATATAAAGAACATATACCGATAACATTCTGGTTCAAAGAAAGCGGAGATGTTGTCGTTAAAATAGGTGATCAATTGAAAACTTTGCTTAATGATGTCGTTTTTAGAGATGGTTATCTTTTTGGTCGGATGATCGGCGACATCAAAACAGAGGACGCTAACCGCCATCCATATCATCTTCATATCACAATGAAATTGAGAGATAAGGTTTTAAACGGATCAATTACAGCTATAACTCATCCAAAAGACAGATTTGGAAACGCTTTAAGTCATTGGATTGAGATTATCAAAAAATAAATTATGGAGAAAATGACAATGAAAAGAAGCCTTACTAACTTATCAGCTAAAATAATTTGCACAATCTGTTTTTCATTATTGATAGGAGGAATAGCCATGGGAAAAGATTTAGGAATTGACGCAATTGTTGAGTCTAACAGTCTTCAACAGATAGCCAAAGACCTAAGATTTACAGAAGGTCCTGTATGGCATCCAGAAGGTTATCTATTGTTCAGTGATATTCCCGCAGATACTATATACAAGTGGACTCCTGATGGCAAACTCTCGGTATATCGTTCACCAAGCGGAAACTCTAATGGTCTGACATTAGATAGACAAGGGAGATTGATCGCATGTGAACATGGCAACAGACGAGTTTCAAGGACAGAATCAGATGGCACAATTAAAAGCATCGCAGAAAAATATAACGG
>DTPJ01000684.1 GCA_011334435.1 Candidatus Poribacteria bacterium
GACCTTGAACATGTTGCCAAACTATTATTGGAAGATATTGGATTAAATGGCTTTTCTACTAATGTTGCATCATATCAGGGATTATGTCGGGAGAATAACGAGCAGATTAAACTTGATGTTGAAGATCATTCTTTGGCAATGGAGACGCTATTAAAGTTAACCAAAAAATATAACGGGAGAATAACTGCTAATGCGGGACCCTTAGCGAATGCGCGTATGTGGCTTGAAATGGAAAAGGCACGTCGCGAAGGTAGAGAATCAATCCCTGGTAGAGGCTGTCTTTCAGGTTGTGGAGGAGTGTTTAGTAAGCTTGCTGTTCGGGCTGATGGTGTAATGGTTCCTTGCAGTCAGTTGTCTCACATTGAGCTTGGAAGGATAAATAAAGATGATCTGATGGACGTTTGGCAAAACCATCCTGAATTGAATAGAATGAGAACAAGAAGGACTATTCCACTAACAGAGTTTGAATTTTGTCAAGGATGCGATTATGTAAACTATTGCACAGGTAACTGTCCCGCGTTATCCTATACATTAATTGGAATAGAAGATCACCCTAGCCCAGATGCTTGTCTTAGAAGGTTTCTTGCAGACGGCGGAAGGCTTCCTGATGAAAGTTTACTTTAAAGGGAGTTATTTATGGCAGAAAATAATCAAAATATAAATGAAAATAGATACAAATTAAATCAAATTTACTTTTACTTGACTGAGGGATGCAATCTTGCTTGCAGACATTGCTGGATCTCGCCGAAATATCAAACTGCTGAACATTCATATCCTTCTTTGGATTTGGATGTTTTCCGTTATATATTAAGACAGGCAAAAGCGATGCACGTCTCTTCAGTCAAGCTAACAGGCGGAGAACCTTTTCTTCACCCACAGATTCGTGAGATATTAGATATTATTCGCAATGAAGGCTTTTCACTAACAATAGAGACAAACGGAATTCTGGTTACACCTGATATTGCAGAGATGTTAGCTACATTCAAAGGGTTATTCATATCAGTTAGCTTGGATGGCATTGACCCTGAAACCTATGAATGGGTACGAGGAGTTAAAGGTAGTTTTGAGAACGCTTTGAATGGCATCAGAAACCTTGTCAAATACGGAATTCATCCGCAGATTATAATGACCATAATGAAAAGCAATAAAGACCAGATAGAGCCTATGATCAGACTTGCAGAAGCCCTTTCCGCTGAATCGGTTAAGTATAACCTATTACAACCAACAGCCAGAGGTGAAAAACTTCACGAGCAAGGCGAGGCTTTAGACATAGAGGAGCTAATTAATCTTGGAAGATGGGTTAATAGTGAACTATCAGAATCAACAAAACTGCGTCTTATATATGATTATCCTGTCGCTTTCCGTCCTTTGAATAAAATGTTTGGCGATGGCAAAGGAGCAGGAATCTGTGGAATTCACGGAATATTAGGTGTTTTATCTGATGGTTCTTATGCTCTTTGTGGAATAGGCGAAAGTGTTCCTGAACTTATATTTGGACATGCCAAAAAGGACCGTCTTCAAGATGTATGGAATAATAACCCTATCCTTCAAGAAATTAGAGAAGGAATACCGATGCGTCTTGAAGGTATATGTGGAGATTGTCTGATGAAGGCAAGATGTTTTGGCAGTTGCATTGCCCAAAACTATTATCGTTCAAAAAATCTCTGGGCGCCATTTTGGTTCTGTGAGCAAGCAGATGAAAGGGGACTTTTCCCAAAGTCACGGACTAAAAGGTTATAATAAGAAAATCATTGGCATTTATTTTTTGAACTTTCTTATCTCGCAAACATATCAACAATAGCGTTATTTTGAATTAATAGTGTCATTTTGAATGAAGCGAAGGATTTTCTCTTTGCAATAATTATGAGATTTCTTTACTTTATCAAAATGACATTGATCAGTAATCAGTAATCAGTGATCGGTCAACCTTTAACTTTTAAACTTAAACCTTAAACTATAAGTTTCACACCTAATTCACCATCAGTTTTTCCCATCATAAAAACAATTAGCACAAATCGTAAGTTTAGCAGTTGAATCATTTAGATTTCTCTCCCATTGAAAATAAATATGATGTATAATTTAGTAGTTAGATTGGATTAAACTATAAGCAGAGGAGAAAATCTTATGAAGTATAAATTCAAACCCGGAGTATCGTTACGTTTCAATGAAACACCAGACGCAGATGAAAATCTTTTAGCACTTTCCAATAGTAAATTGGATTACGTGGAGATAACTTATGTCTCATATTTTGACAATGTAGCTTGGACTGACTCAGTCC
>DTPJ01000731.1 GCA_011334435.1 Candidatus Poribacteria bacterium
CCGCTTCTTGCAATATCCGCCCAGAATTCGTCCAAATGACCACTGAGACCATTTGCTTGAATACGGAGTTGATTTAATAGCCACCCTCGGGGTTTTATACTTCCTAATGGCAATGGAATAAATTTTCGCTTAGCTAATTCAGATTCTATTTTAATTTCGTTCATCTTTTTCCTCCGCTAATGCTATTATTTTAATTGGACATTCTTTTTTTCAATATCCTATATTGTAATATCTTATTTAATCATGATCAATATAATTTTGCTTCTGGAAATAATGTTTGTTTTTTGATATATTATTCTCGTTATATATTCGGTGATAATTGATTGGTAAAGGAAAAGTTTTGTAGGTTATCTAACAGGAGTTTACATGGAAATTATGCCGTTTAAATTTATTCATTGTGCTGATCTGCATCTTGATAGCCCATTTGAAGGGATACATGATTATAACCCTGATATTGCTAAATCTTTGAGAAATGCAACATTTGAATCATTCCAAAACATCATTGACCTTGCTATTGATGAAAATGTGGACTTCATAATAATAGCGGGTGACATTTTTGATGGTGCTAACAGAAATATAAGGGCACAATATCGGTTTAATCAGATATTAAAGCATGCGGTTGATTCAGGTATTCAGTGTTTTTTGGCACACGGTAACCATGATCCACTATCAAGTTGGGAAAGCAGTCTAAAATTGCCCGATAACGTGCATCGCTTTGACTGCAACAGTGTTGGAAAAGTAGTAGTTAAACGGAACAATGAGATATTAGCTAACATTTATGGCATTAGCTATCGTCAAAAAGAGGTCAAAACAAATTTAGTCTATCAATTTCCACAGAAAAATGATAACGATCCATTTTCTATTGGTGTCCTTCATTGCAATGTCGGCGGAATAAGCGAACATGATAACTACGCCCCTTGCACAATTGATGATTTAGTCAAATGTGGTTTAGATTATTGGGCTTTGGGACATGTGCATAATCAGATAAAACTTAGGGAAAGCCATCCCTATATCATATATCCCGGAAATAGTCAAGGACGCAACATCAGGGAGACAGGCGAAAAAGGCTGTTTTCTTGTCCAAGTTGACGATGATAAAAATGTAGATATAAATTTCGTTCCGACAGACAAAATCCGATGGTTTGTCAAAGAGATAAACATAAGTATTATGGACAATACTGAAGAAGTAGTAGACAGTCTTATGAAAGAGAAAGAATATCTCCGATCAATATCGGATGGAAGAAGTTCAGTTGTAAGATTTTATCTAAACGGGAGAACAGAGCTAAATAAAAAGATCAGAAATGAAGAATCGGAAATAATACAAATATTGAGAGAAGACGAGAATGAAAGAGAACAATTTTCTTGGGTTGAATCTATCCTGATAAACACACGTCCACCAATTGATATTTCGTCAAGGAAACAGGTTGACGACTTTATCGGCGAGTTTTTAAGGCTATCTGAATCACTAAAAACAAGTGACTATCTTAGATCGGAAATACTCAGAATTTTGACTTCTATTCCCGAGCATTCGTTGATCGCTAAACAGCTTGAATCCTTAACAGAAGATGATCTTCTTTCTATACTTGATGACGCGGAATCATTGGGTTTAGATTGGTTGATAGAAGAAGGAGATTAACGTTGCGGATCTGCGATATTTATATTGATGGATTTGGCATTTATCATAATCAGGCGGTTAATGATATTCCTGATGGTCTTATCCTTTTTACTGGCAAAAATGAGGGTGGTAAAACTACCTTAATGGAGTTTATAAGGGCAATTCTGTTCGGTTTTCCTAGCTTTAAAAACAGAAATGACTATCATCCTTTGCGAGGAGGAACTTATGGCGGGAGAGTCAGGCTTGTTATGAATGATGGTCGGATCATCACCGTTGAACGTTTTGGCAAAAAGGCTATCATAAAATACGAAGACAGATCATCAGAGCAAGCAGAACCATCGGAAAGGTTATTCAACATTGATCGCAGGACTTTTGAAAATATATTTGCTATCGGTTTAGGTGACTTACAGGGATTGGGAATTCTCTCAGATGAAGGCATCAAAGGTCGCATATTTGCTGCAAGTGCAGGCATTGACGAAAAATCATTTTCAAATATGAGAGACAATGTAGAAAAAGAACTTAGTAATCTTCTCAAATCCGGTCGCGCTACTAATCCACTGATCAATCAAATTATGAGAAGGTTGGCAGAAATTGGATCAGAGATCAAAGAATTGCGAAAAGGCTCAGAAGACTATGCCGAATTTCAGAAAAGGCTTGCGGAA
>DTPJ01000195.1 GCA_011334435.1 Candidatus Poribacteria bacterium
AAAGAACTTGTATGTGACAGATGTAAAATCAAAGGTCATTTCAAATGGAAAACTCATCATGGGAAGCCAACATTACTGACGTTGTTTATTGGGATATTACATCTAAATCAATCCTAACATAGACGATTACTTTACAAAAAAAAGATCACCTTTTGAGGCAAAAATACTATAAATTATGGATATAAACGACACATAATATATTCGCAAATTCAGCACTCAAAAGGTGATACCATGAAGATAGATTGTTCCCGCAGTGATCGCAAGATCTCCAGTATTGAAGTTACAAATGATATTATCAATGGACGAGGGGGATTATCTTTTGTAATGCGGTATATTGACAAGCTAGGGCTTTTTAAAACCATAGAGAACCAGTATGGGCACTTACGCAAAAGCCGCAAGGGCGATAGCATTTCTGAGCTTGCCCGCCAGATAATCGCCTATTTCATTAATGGTGACCGCCATGCGATCAGCGGTTTTGATTCACTGCAGAACGATAAGAGCTATGCTGCAATTCTGGAGCGCAACGCAACGGAACTGGCCGGAAGCGCAAAAGTAAAGAGGTTTTTCAGGAAGTTCAATAGTGCAGGATTTGCGCGGTTTCGCTCGATACTCAATGATATGTTTATCTGGCGGCTAAAAACCGAAAAGCCCAATGTAATAGTATTGCATCTTGATACTATGGTTTTGGATAATGATGATGCAAAGGCGCGTGAAGGTGTTAAGCCTACATACAAACAGGTTTGCGGATATCAGCCTTTACAGATAAACTGGGGTCCTTATATTATCGATATGCATTTTCGTTCAGGTGAGAAGCATTCAAATCATGGCGATGACGCTAAACATGCGGTCAGACGCATTGTTAATCTTATTCGAGAACGTTTCGATTCAAAAATTCCGATTGTAATTTGTGCCGACAGTGGATTCCTTTCAGATGAAAATCTCTGTTTTTTTGAAGATGAATTGAAAGTGCATTATGTGATTATGGGAAAACTTTACCAGTCGATATATTCTCGTATGGAGGAATTGGATATCGCCGTATGCGCTAAAATAGACCGGGGTGACAGATCATGGAATTGCTGTGATTTCAGAAGCAGGCTTGATTCATGGGATCGAGAGAGACGTACCATATTGACATCACTGTTGTGTAATGATGATCAGTATGTGTTAGAGGGTATTCGTGACACAGTGATATATACCAATTTGGGTAATTCAGAACTTTTGGACAACGGACTGATAAGCTGCCGGCAAGAGTCATATCTGACGACAACCGGAATAGTGGGCTTAGCGCATCATAATGGGCATGAAGAGCTGAACCACCGGTCAATAAAAGACTTTATCGGTACGGAACACCTCCCGTTCAAGCATTTTCGGATGAATGGCGCGTATTATTCGCTTATGGTCATCAGTCACTTTCTAATAGAAGCATTTCGTCTGGATGTGGCCGGTGATATAATCCCAAACCGATGCTATCCTGCGCGTCTGCGGCGGGAAATCATTGACATCGCGGTAAAAATCGTATATACAGGAAGAAAGATTATAATGAAAGTGACAAATGAAGCAATGAACAGACTTAATCTCAATGTACTGTGGCAAAAATGTAATTGTGAACCTGTGTGGATTCGATGAGTTGAGGAAATTTGATCAATTAAACAGGCGAATTGTATCCCGATATTATCTATTGTCAATGCAAGCTGCGGGTTGATAGTATTTTCCAACAAAATCACTACACGCACATGTTAAAATTGTATTGTAAGTAGCAATTTGATGGTTAGATTGAACAAATATATTCGCATTTGTTAATCACGCTGGTAAAATCGTCCAATTTAGGTATTTAATTTCCTGTTTATTAAAATTTTTCGGTAAGTAAAACATTTTAAACCTAATTCTTTTATATTATCAACATGGCCTCTCCATAAAGGCCTTCAAGCGGCCTTTGCTGGCAAAATCATTTTCAGGTAACAGTAATTCGGTTTGCTTGATTTATACAATTTTAAAAACTGTAGGGGGAGTATGTTGAGAAATACTTTTTTTATCATCGCGGTTACAGTTTTTTGTGCAAGTACTCAAACTGTTGACTTGCAGGGTGTGGTATCCAATACCAGCGGAAAACCAATTTCTAATGCCATAGTTTCGCTGGTACTTCAAAAAATGAAAGATACAACCGGCGCCGACGGTAAATATTCCTTTACAAGTACTTCCGTAAAAAAATTACCTGACATTGTGCCGCAGACAAACAACATTTCATTAAAAAACGATGTATTACAATTTG
>DTPJ01000872.1 GCA_011334435.1 Candidatus Poribacteria bacterium
AAAAGCTGTCAGATCAGAAGTTTATGAGATTGTCAATATTAGCAGATCAGAAAGTGAAAGATTTTTGCCAACCATAGAATCAAAAGTAAATGATTATATAGCTGGATATGAGATAAATGATGAAAACATGTTCAACGATGCTTTCAGGATCATTTTAGATGTCCAAGTAATTCCACAAAAGATAGTAGATTATATGCTTGACGTTGCTGAGATGTCGTCATTCCGCAATAAACCGAGGATTTTTGTAATTTTATCGGAAGATCAAAAATTCCTATCAACCGCTATTGAAAAAGGGTTTGTCAATTTGGGATTTCGTGTGATCTCTGGAAAAGAGAACGAACTCAGACCATATCTTGATTCAGGTGACATTGACGGGCTCATTAAAACTGCTATGAAACTCGGCGGAGAAATAGTCATAACAGGCGAATGCACATGGACAAAATTAGAGGATAATCGTCTTGGGAAGATGGTCTCTTGGCAGAATGAAGCCTCATTAAAAGCGATCAGGTGTCAAGATGGTCAAGTGCTTTCTGCTGGCAATTTTAAGGGGGCAGAATTGACGCTAAACGAGCAAACTGGAAAAAGAAAGGCAAGCGAAAAAATTGCAACTGAACTATTGAAAGATTTTCCTAAGAAAGTTATAAAGGTATGGTCAACAGACTTAGCTCTCGGCAAGATAAAACTTAATCCATATCCAATAGAAAGTGAGCCTCCTCAATTGGTCATTGATAAACCTATTGACCAAGCTATTACAGATGAAATAACGGTAAGATTAAGCGGTTGTGTTAAAAGTGATCAAAATCCAGTAGAGATAAGATTGAAGGTCAATAATTCATCTTTGGCTTTGGATAGCAACATACATCTAACATCAGATAATAATGCTACCTACTTTAACCGCCAAATACCCTTGAAAGTTGGCGAAAATACAATATCTATTTTAGCGATAGACCAGAATAAAAATACTGCTGAGAAAACCCTAAAAGTGATCTGTGATCCATCAAGAAAAGAGAATAAACCACCTGTTGAGATCAAAATCAGTTCACCTTTGCCAAATCAAAACGTTAGAGAATCTAAAATCCTTGTCGCAGGAGAAGTCATAAGCTCTGTTCCCTTAAAAGATCAGGTAAAAATAACTGTAAATGGCAAAGAGCCAATGCCATTTAGAGGTATGAAGATCAAGCGAAATCCAGAAAAAGAAAACGAACAATCATTGCCGATAAATAAAGAGATATTCCTAACTCCCGGATATAACGAAATAGAGGTTGCAGTTACGACAGAGACCGATCAAGAGGTTAAAGTAAATATCCCTGTGACATATACTCCAACAGCTTCACAGTCTTATGAAAGGCGAAAATTTGCGGTTATAATCGGTATAGACAAATATAAAAACCCAAATATTGAGAACCTTAATGTCGCTGGAGTTGACGCTAAAAGCATTTATGAGATAATAACCGATCCAAAAGGTGGAGGATTTCCCGTTGAAAATGTTAAACTCTTGCTTAACGATCAAGCGACCAGGGAAGGTATAACAAAGGCTTTGGGTGAATGGTTACCAAGCCAAGCTAATCCTAACGATATGGTGCTTATATTCTATTCAGGACACGGTGGGATAGAGCCAGACCCTACTGGCGAAGAGCCTGATGGAAACAGCAAATACATAATACCCTATGACGCAGACCCTAATAATCTGTTTTCAACAGCGATCCAAAACTCCAATCTTTCAAGTATGTTGCAGAGGATAGGGTCAAACCAGATGATCTTTCTCATAGATTGCTGTTATAGCGGAGGCACAACAACAGGACAAGAGACAATAAAATCTATATCGTCTCCATACGCAAAAGTTGGAACTGACGTATATGATGATTTTTCTGGAAGCGGTCGTGTGATAATATCCGCAAGCCTTCCTGATCAGGTATCTTATGAGATTCCGACCTTAAATCATGGGATATTCACATATAGTTTGCTTCAAGGAATATACGGCAAAGCGGATTTTAACGAAGATGGCATTGTGACATTGATTGCCGAGATTTATCCGTTTATCAGTCAAGAAGTGGTAAAGATGGCTCATTCCTTCGGTTTTAGACAAAATCCTACCTTAAAATGTCAAGTTGTCGGAGACCCTGTCCTATCTGGCGTTTTGATCAAATAACATTGGGAGAGTAAATTAATGACAAATTCCAAGACCAACTCATTTCGTCCAAAGAAAATAGCTAAATATCCGATAGATTTTGAAACGATAGCTTATGAAAAAATTCTCGTTGCAGAT
>DTPJ01000697.1 GCA_011334435.1 Candidatus Poribacteria bacterium
CACATGACCGCTGTTTGACCTTTCGCCGATATTAAATCCCTCATCAACAATTCGTTCAGCAGTATCGCAATGTGCATCGCAAATGATTAATGATTCATACAAGTTTTCCATCTCTTGTCCTCTCAATTACATATAAGATATTTCTGTTCCAAGCAAACATATCGTGCTACCACTAAAAGCCATAGGAAAACCGCTTTTAGACCAAAGAACGCCCTTTTTCGGTGCAAATATAGTCTCAACAGTCCTTCCAAAAGGATCGCATATATCCGCTATCGGCTGATGATATTCAACAATGTCAGAGATTTTCGCTAAATACTTGATAAATCCGCCACGATCGTTATATATTGCCTGTAATTTCTTTACAACAATTTGCTTTTCTGGTATCGCTGGTTTGCTGTCAATAAATCCGTAATATTTCAGGACATTTTGTATGCCATTAATTCCTTTTTGAATGCTTTCAGAATCCCATCCAAGACAACCGCCAAGCTCTGGATCAATGGTAGGAATTCCTAATAAATCAGGTGCAGACTGTGCTAACTGACCATTCGGTCCTTTTTGATCAAGTATATATCCAATGCCAAATACACGGGCAAGCTCCATACACTTTTTATGCAAGCGATGACGACTGGAAATCCTGACATTAACGGAATCAACCATTGGTGAAATTCCGCATTGATGTAAATCTATACAATATTGGGCTTTCATAACGACTTTATAAAAAAGACTATAAGCGATCCTTTGACTTGATGTCCCAAAATTATCGCCGGGGAAACATCGGTTCAACTTCTTTTTATCAACTATATTTTCAGATTGTCCGTAATAAAAGGCATAGGGATTAGCTATGGGAACTGCAATTATTGCCCCTCTTATCTCTTTTGGCGATATAGTATTCAAAATGTGCTGAATAACCGCTACGCCATTTAGTTCATCGCCATCACTGACAGCCTGAATATAGATGATCTCGCCATTTTCACTGCCGTTTATTATCGCCAAAGGTATTTTAACGGAAGTGCCATCTTTCATTTCGCCAGCATCAATGAAACCGTAAGATGTTGTTCCGGGTTCAGCTATTATTGAATCAATTTGGATACTTTCCTTCATAGCTAACGATATACTGATTGTATTGTTGCCCTTATATAGCCAATAGCATAAGCCTTTGATGCCAAAGATTGAGGTATGGTTGGAATATGATCAACTATAAAAGGTCCAAAAAATCCAGAATCATAATAAGCCTTCATTGTCTCATACATATCAATCTCGCCTTCATCAATAAACGTCTCAACGAAATCGTATGGATTGCCACGTATATTTCGGAAATGGACCATACAAATTTTATTCTTTTCGGCAAAATCTTTTATTGATCTTACGACATCAACGCCCATTTCAGAGAAACAACCTTGACAAAATAGCATAGCATTAGATTCGCTCGGCAGGAGATCAAACACTTTTTGGTAATTTTCAGGGCTTATAATTATCCTCGGAGACCCTCCGAGAGGGACATCAATTGGCGGATCGTCAGGATGCAAAGCTAATTTAACGCCGACTTCTTCTGCCACAGGGATAACCCTTCTGAGAAAGTATTCTATGTTTTCCCAAAGTTTTTCTTTGCTTATTTTCTCTGGTTGAATTGGATTATTCCGCTTAAATTCATCAAGATTGAATGCACTATACTTTGCTCCGCCTCTTCCATCTTTCGGTGTAGTTCGGAAATGACCGATTGACATAAACGTGTATCCACAAAAAGAGACACCAGCCGATCCAATTGCCCTTATCGCTGAACAGCATAGATCAATATTTTCATCTCTATTCTCACGACCATTGGTAATCGCCCCCCAATCGGGAACGCTCCAACGCATATCATAAACCTTTAATCCAAATGAACGGACAAAGTCAGCCATCTGTTTTATCTCTTCCGCTTTGGATTTGTCAGTCACAACAGGCAGACCATTAATAGAAAGTCCATCAACGCCCATAGCATTGAGAAAAGAAAGATTTTCAGGGTTAACTTGATTCCAGCCCAAAACCTCGCATATTGTCGCTTTGTTTTCTTTCATGCTAAAAAATCCTTTATATCGCTTTTTTGAAGTGAAAAACCTTCAAATTAATTTTTTACTAATGTTTGGACAATTTTGAGTTAAAAATGCTGTATTGAACCAATTTCATTTAGCTAACCAAATCATACGCATTAAGTTAAGGATTTTTAACCCCGAAGGGGTGATATATTTATAGAAAACACATAAATAAAAATCTTTGAGGGGGATTCCTA
>DTPJ01000373.1 GCA_011334435.1 Candidatus Poribacteria bacterium
GCCGTTTATCCTTTTTAACGATATTGCAGAAGGCGAATCATAAACTTCTGGCTGAATATCAAGAATTTCAAATATCCTCTCAGCTGAAGCATAAGCCTGTTGTAAAGATGTGTTAAAGGTTGTTATTGTCTTTATAGGTTTATATACCAATCCTACCATTGCGACAAAACCTATGAACCATCCAGTGCTAAGTTTTCCTGTTATCACCTGCCAAAAACCGAACCAAAAAACCGTCACCATGCCTAATGTGCTTATCAATTCAATCAATGGGACTTGATAGGCGTTGATTTTTACGCGTTTCATTGATACTGAATATTGTGCCTTGTTTTCCTGTGCAAAATGGCTTTTCTCCCAGTCTTCGCTTGCAAAGCTCTTTATGATCTTTATGCCAGATATAGTTTTTGCGAAATATGATGATATATCAGCTAACTTGCTTTGAATTCTGACACTTGCCCTTTTTATCCTTTTGCCAAAACGGTTGATTATATACATAGTCGGCGGAAATACAAAGATCGCTAATAATGTCAATTGCCAACTTTTTATGAACATCATAACAAGAAATACTATCACTGTTGCTACCGCCTGAACTGCCTCTGCCATTGAGTTGACGGAGTAACTGAGCATTGACATATCATTTGTCCCACGAGAGATTATGTCACCTGCTTTCACTTCGGAAAAAAACCTCAAAGGGAAATGCACAAGTTTGCTATATAACTCATATCTAAGGTTAAGGATCATCCTTTGTCCGATTCTTGACATTATGTAGGTTTTGCCATAAGTCAATATTCCTTTTATGATAAAAACGATAAGTATAAAAATTATTACATAAGTGATCAAGCGAATGGCATCGTCAGAATTCGCCAGATAAACCTTTATGCTAAATCGGCTGACGCCTTGCTGATCAACTGCTTTTTGAAGAGAGAAGCTCTTGAAAAAAACGATTTCAGTAGGCAGACCATTGGTATCAATAATCTTAACAGCGTCTATTGTCTCTGCTAATATGCTTACATATCCCATTTCACAAAAGGCTATAAGCATTGTGCATAAAAACGCTATCAAAGCAGAACCGATATACGGAACCATATATTTAAACAAACGTTTGGCAGAACTCATTTTATCTTTTCCGATAGTGTTATAAGCCTTCTGGAATCAACATCATAATTTCGTCCATCAATATCGCCAAAAGTTTCAACGATACGCATTCCAACTGATTTTAACATTTTATCAAGCTCTGGAAGTGTATAAAACCTTATATTACGAACAGATTTTTGAATAGAACCCTTCTTAAAATCAATGATTGTCCTTTTATCTTGCAATCTTCCATTAGGAAAATCATAAATTGCCTCTGCAAGACTGAGGGTTTTCTCATCTATCCACCACCAATTCTTTACGTTATCTAATTGTGGAACGGTATATGGATTCCAATAATCCAATAAAAACTTGCCTTTTCGTTTCAGGACAGATGAGACACATTTTAGCACTTTAAGGTTTTCTTCATCGTCAAAGAAGCCGTAACTCGTGAACATATTTATCACCGCATCGCAAGAATTCCTTTTAAGCGGTATATCTCGCATATCGCCCTCAATAAAGCAGGCATTTTCATAAGACGAGTCTTTGGCGATATTAAGAAGTTCTCTTGATGAGTCTAAGCCAATGACAAAATATCCTGACTCTGCAAGACCATTTGTATGTCTGCCTTGACCACAGCACAGATCAAGAATAACAGACCCTTCATCAAGATTAAGGACGTTGAAGATGAAATCCAACTCTTCATCAAGTTCTTCATCATTAGGTAATTCCGATAGTGCATAATTTTGATCCCACATTTAGAAAATCCTCTGTTTAACCGTTAATTTAGATTTTTCCTATTCCGTCTTCATATATGCCTGCTACTATTGACTCAATCTCTGGCTCTTCTATTGTAAGATCAATTATATCATATTTCCCTATAACTTTGGAGATCAATTGTGAAGCGGAAATATCATCATAAATTTGCAAATACTATGCCATAAATCAAGGTCTTTGTCTTTGTCCATATTTTTCATAGTGTGTCATCTCACCAGCGGATTTTTTGATTGCTTGACTTCCTGCAACTAATGATTTCCCTATCGGAAGAAATATCACAAGTCTTTTATCCGCAGGCACGTTAAGTATGGCTTTCGCTTCTTCCTCTTTTCTCAACAGTGTCCCTTCAACCCAACACGATTCATATCCTAATGCGGTGATCGCTAATAACATATTTTCCGCAGATGCAGA
>DTPJ01000696.1 GCA_011334435.1 Candidatus Poribacteria bacterium
AAAAGAGTGATCAGTAATCAGTGATCAGTATGAAGTGGGAAAAATGACATGATAACAAAAGATACACTAATGGAATTAGACTTGCCCGATGTTGATACATTGACAAAGTTTCGCGAGTTTTTCGCCTCTGGATTGTTTGAAGAACCTAACGCAACTCCAATGAGACGATGGTCTCGTGCTGTCAGAAGGCGATTTGAAAATCGCTCTATTCCGCCTTACAGAGGAGAACTTCTATATCCAAGCGGACCTGCATGGACAGGCAAAGAAGATCGCATACTTACGCCTAACTATTCGTTTACTTGGTCTTATAACGAATGGGAATTGAACAGTAGGCTTTCTAATTGCAATGATGACGAACGTCAAACTCTTGAGTCTCTGAGAAATTGTATGCGCGAGATAGAATCCCATCTCAACGTGATAAGAACGCCCCATACCGTCGGTGGAAGAGGATATACGCATAGCGTGCCGAACTATGGACGAGTGATACGAGAAGGACTATTACATCATGCTGAGAGGATCAATGAAAAACTTAAATTGGCAAGAAAACATAATGATCAGGAAAAGATAGACTTTTATATCGGTTTGCTTGATGTCCTTGCAGGCATAAAAGTTTGGCATCGTCATATACTTGAATCTTTAAACAATTCTCATTTTGAGGATGCGGATTTGGAATCAAACAGACAAAAGCTTATATCAGCATATATGCAAGTTCCATTTAAGCCTGCCCGTAATTTCTTTGAAGCTATTGTCGCATACAATTTTACATATTATCTTGATGACTGCGATAACCCAGGTCGCGTAGATCAAGAGCTTTTTCCCTATTACGAAAAAGACCTTAAAGAAGGAAAGATCACCTATAAAGAAGCAGTTAGTTTAATCAGACAATTATGGGAAAACGCAGATGCAAACAACGGTTGGAGCGCAGGTATCGGTGGGACAACTTCCGATGGAGAGCCAGCATATAACGAGTTAACGTTGGTATGCCTTGAATCTGCAAAGAATATCCGACGCCCTAATTTGCAATTACATGTTCGCCGAGATATGCCTCAAGAGGTATGGGATTCTGCCTTAGACACAATTGCGACGGGATGTGGATTGCCTGCCCTTTATAACGAGGAAGAATATCTGCGATCTCTTCGTAACGCACATCTCGGTATACGTGAAGAAGACCTTGGATGGCATAATGGCGGAGGATGCACTGAGACAATGATCCATGGACGATCAAACGTCGGATCGCTTGATGCTGGCATAAATCTGCCTTTAATACTCACTGAAACATTGAAAGATCACCTTGCAAATGTCGTCAGCTTTGATGAATTGGTGACTGAATATAAAAAAGATGTGGCGAAAGTCGTTTCTGGGATTGTTGACGATGTAAATGCAGATCAAGAAGCTAAGGCAAAGTTTCGTCCACAACCGATGCGAAGCCTTTTGATAGACGATTGTATAGACAACGGCATAGAGTTCAACGCAGGCGGAGCAAGATATAATTGGAGCGTGATCAATGTCGCTGGATTAGCTAATGTCATAGACTCATTATCCGCTATTAAAGAGGTTGTTTTTGAGAAAAAAGAAAAAACTGGGGCGGAACTTCTGCAATCTTTGATAAGCAATTTTGATGGTCAAGAGACATTCCGTAAAAGGCTTGAAAGATGCCCAAGATTTGGCAATGATAAGCCATTCGCAGATGAGATCGCAAAAGACATCGCTGGATTTGTATTCAGGGAATTTTTACGTTATTCTCCTTGGCGAGGAGGAAAATTCTTGGCATCATGCCTTATGTTTGTCACTTATGCGGATGCAGGTCTGCCTGTCGGGGCAACGCCTGACGGTCGCCTTGCGGGGTCTCCGTTAGCTGATTCTGCTGGACCTGTTCAAGGACGTGATCGTAAGGGTCCTACCGCTATGCTTAAAAGTGTCGCATCAATTCCGCATTATCTTGCACCGGGAACGCTTGTCGTCAATATTAGATTTATAAAGCGAATTTTTTCATCAAAAGAAGACCGCATTGAGCTTCAAAACCTTATCAGGACGTATTTTGATATGGGCGGAATGCAGTTACAGATAAATGTAGTTGATCAAGAGGTCTTACGTGATGCAATAGCACACCCAGAAAAATATCAAGATTTGATCATCAGGATCGGCGGATATTCGGAATATTTTAATCGCCTCTCGGAATCATTAAAACAAACCGTCCTTGAACGAACTGAACACGAGGTATAATCTAATCCGCTTTCTTTATCTCA
>DTPJ01000164.1 GCA_011334435.1 Candidatus Poribacteria bacterium
TAGATGAAGTTCAATGCTATCTTCTCTTTCATAATATATGGTTTTTAGTTTCATCTTACTTGGGACAAACCTTGCTAAAAGCCCTGATCTATGAAAGAACCTGTAAATAGGTCTAAATATCTTAAGTATTCTTATGATAGCAAGTTTCAGCCAGCGAATTGTCCTAATTATTTTAGCGTATATATGCCCTATCGTTCCACCATATATTTTGATCCTCCTATTTTTCCTTTCGGCATATTCTACCCGTCCTAATATATCTTCACATTGGAGCAAATACTCATCGGGAAAACTATTATTGTCCCCCAAAGTTCTTACGCCTTTATCATCAACTGAGATTACTCTATGCGTTATACTTAATTCCCTGTTAGGAGTTCTGAAAGTGATAACATCTCCTTTACGAACCTTTCTATTGCCGTAAGGGACGACAATAAGTATATCAAGGTTCTTTAAAGTTGGATTCATACTAGGACCTTTATAAATTATCGGATTAGTGAGATTATCAGACATTTTCAATCGCTTTTTCTTTCTGTTTGATCTTCTTAATTTTATTTTGAAATTGCTCAAATTAATATATCAATACTTATTGATAAAGTCAAGTGTAATTTGAAGCAAGGTATCCATGCTCGCTTTGTATGGTCAACATACTTTCAAATATTGGATTGGAGTATTGTCAGTAAAAATCCATTGACAATAATGATTTATATTGATATTATTGATTTTTGTTAAAGTTTTTCAACTTTGCAACATCAAGAGGGGCAACTGACTATGATTAGGCGTTTTGAAATTGTTACGGTAATATTAATGATTGTGTTTGCCAGCTCTATTAGCTGTGCCGAAGATGTTTACAGCCTTTTTGGCAAGATGTATCTATCAGGTCGTGTTGAATATGATTTTACCAATACACGGGATTTTATCACTAATACCGAATATTCCTCAGTAGAAAAAGACTATTTTGATTTTGATAGGCTTTTCCGAAGAGGTTTTTATAGTGTTTTAACCATTGAAGAGACCTCTGGCAAAACAAAAAATATACTCAGCTTAGGCGATATTCCAACGCAGTTTACGTCATATACTTTTAATAGAAATGACCTTTCTGGTGTAAGATGGGACGTTCGCTCTGAAAAAGTTGATGTGACGTTTTTGCTTGTCCCAGGACCTATCAATCCAATAATCGGACAGGATTTGCCAGATTCAGGAGTAGGGATAAGACAGGTCAGTAAGTTTGGCAATTCTAAAATCGGTGGTTCGTGGTATTTTAGAAGAACACCCGTTTATGGCATTGATGCTGAGACTAATTTCTCCAACTATGGCATAAAAATGGAAGCAACATCAACGCCGAGAGCTACTCCAAAAGGTGAACTGTCGGAAAAAATAAAATCAACTGCTTTGTTGTTAGAAACCTACCGAACTATCGGAAACGTGATAATTAGAGGTGAAGCGTTCAGAATTGGTGATACGTATGATGCTTCCAGATCGGTTGCCGATAACGATGATCAAGACCGATATACAGATAACACTCTATCGGACCCCCCTTCATACATAATACCCGGCGATCTTGATAAAAATGATAACGGCATATTTGATTATAAAGACGATATTCTTTTATTTGACGTTGATGAGGATTTTTTGGACGAAAGCGATAGGAATAATAATGGCATACGTGATCAAGAGGAGAACGATCACGATCCAGACTATAAATTTGACGTCGGTCTTACAGGAGCGCAAATATCTACTGAATATAAAACTGCTCAAAAAGGTATATCAAAAAGCATTGATGCTTCATTACAATATGCCTTCAAAGGTGAAAGTGGGCTATCTCGTCAAAAGTCAATAAAAATTTATACAAACGGTCGTTATAGCAGAAATTTGTTAAACAAAGGTTCTATCATAGCTGAAAACGAACTAAAATTCGTCCGCGATGATATTCCAGATGATACGTGGAGTTATGCAGGCTCCATCCCTACCGCAGATATTGACATTAAAACCCCAATGAGAAAAGAACCTGACCTCGCATTAATGATAGAACAAGATGAACTTGAATTTTTTGATCTATCATCTTTGTCAGAGGTTGAGATCAAACGAAAAGACCCGCTTCTTATGCAAAATGATATAATAAACACGCTTAAAGGCACTTTTGAATACACTGGAATTAAAAAGATTGTCGCCACAGCAAGAGTAAAACTTCAATATGACATAGACCTTGACGGAAAAAATCAACATTATGAAGTTGGCGTAGCAAA
>DTPJ01000870.1 GCA_011334435.1 Candidatus Poribacteria bacterium
AATTTTTATAAGGAGAAAGACGATGTTTAATATTGATTTAAGTAAATATAGGATCGTAGATTTATCTTATGAAGTCGTCCCACCCGGTAGCGAAGACAGACCTTTTGTTATAGAAAGAGGCTTCTTAGCTGATATGGCATACAAATATGACGTAACTAAGACACATAGCCACGTTGGAACACATGTTGAGACACCAGCACATTTCTTTGATGGCGGAAAAGATGTTGTTGAT
Organism: Candidatus Poribacteria bacterium; assembly: GCA_011334435.1. Classification (GTDB taxonomy): domain Bacteria; phylum Poribacteria; class DTPJ01; order DTPJ01; family DTPJ01; genus DTPJ01. The sequence continues at coordinate 233 of DTPJ01000870.1, forward strand.
CTGCCACTAACAACTTTCTTTGGCAGAGGTATCTTACTTGATATTGATAATGTCGGAGAAATTCCCGCAATAACCGCAGAAATTGCAGAGAAGGCTATTGGCGACATAATCAAAGATGGCGATATAGTTATCCCGCGAAATAGCGACCAAGACAGCCTAAAAGGCAAAAAGGCTAAACCTTATCTAACCCCTGAATCTGCAAAATGGCTTAAAGATCATAATATAAAAATGCTTGGCATTGACAATAATGTTGGATTATCAAAAGACATACCTACTGGCAGAGAACTACATGCAATTCTTATGGGAGCTGGTATTCCAATAATTGAATGGCTTGACAACCTTGATCAGTTGAAGAAAAGGGAATTTTTTGTTATGGCTTTGCCATTCAAGGTTAGGACTATGGATAGCTCTTGGGCGAGGGTGATCGCTATTGAGGACATTTAAAAGATGTTGATAAATCATTATGGCTATGACATAGAAATAGATTTGGATTTACAAAAAAATCTTATATCAAAAGCTCTATCTCTCTGCGGAGAAAAATTTAAAAATGTCCTTGTCCTTCCACCAGATATAACAAGGCTACACTCAGGCGCAGGCGAGATCACAAAAATACTTTATGATATGATCGGCAAAGATAATACCTTTCATATCATGCCAACTATTGGAACGCATGAACCGCTTAGCGATGAGCATATCAATATAATGTATCCAGATATACCAAAAGAGCTTTTCTTGGTGCATGATTGGCGAAATGATACAAAAGAGATCGGCGTCGTCCCTTCTGATCTTATTAAAAAGCTATCCGAAGGCAGATTGGATTATGACATACCTATTCAAGTAAATAAAATCTTGTTGGAAGGTGATTATGATCTGATAATATCCGTTGGTCAAGTCGTCCCACACGAGAATACAGGAATGGCTAACTATAACAAGAATATCTTTATCGGCATCGGTGGAGAAAAAACTATCAATAGAAGCCATTTTCTTGCTGCTGTTTATGGTATGGAAAGAATAATGGGACGGATTAATACGCCTCTAAGGGAAGTTTTCTATTATGCAGAGCAAAATTTCCTCAAAAATATCAAGATTTTATACATAATGGTCGTCAAAGGCAGAGATGATAACGGGAAACTCATTACTCGCGGACTTTTCATCGGCTATGATAAAGAGACTTTTGAGACAGCAGGTAGATTTTGTCAAAAGATAAACATAACAAGAGTTGAAAAACCGCTAAAAAAGGTTGTAGTTTATCTTGATCCTGTGGAATATCAAAGCCATTGGCTCGGCAATAAGTCAATATATAGGACAAGGATGGCGATAGCTGACGGCGGAGAATTGATCGTCATCGCACCGGGATTGCGAATGTATGGAGAAGACCCAGAAATTGATAGATTGATCAGAAAATATGGCTATCATGGCACTGATGAGATATTGCGTGAGGTAAGCGAAAATCAAGAGTTAAGGGATAATCTCGTCTCTGCGGCGCATCTGATACACGGTTCATCAGAAGGTCGTTTCAAGATCACCTATGCACCCGGTCATCTGAGCAAAGAGGAAACCGAAAATGTAGGCTATAACTGGGCTGATGTCAATGAATTGATGGATCAATACCATATTACCAAGTTAAAAGATGGTTATAATGACGATTTCTATTACATAAGCAATCCAGCATTAGGACTATGGATGACAAGCTAAATGATTGATCAATGACAAGCAAACATCTACTTGTCACTGATTACTGATCATTGATTACTGATCACTGATCTTTAAGTTAGACCACGTTGTAGCAAGTTTCCCTTTGGGACTGACAGCACTGATTACTGATCCTTTCATAATCGTTGATATTTGATCTTCCGTTAGTGCTTTGTTAAATATGGCAACATCGTCTATTAATCCCTTTAACCACCTATCATAATGGACCATGAAGACTAACGGTTGATCATTCTCGCCATAGACAGCATCAACAGCGTCTGCAACTCCGTCTTCTTTGCCATCAACATATA
>DTPJ01000428.1 GCA_011334435.1 Candidatus Poribacteria bacterium
ATCTAAAATCAGATATTATGTGGAAAATATGGATGAAACGAAGGCACTCGGAATAAAAGGACGAGAGTATGTCAATAAATATCATAATCCTAAATTGATTGCAAATCGCATAATTGAGATATACCATAAAATCGCAATATAATTATTTGATTGATAGCCTATTTTCTATATGTAAAATATCCTTTGGCAAGAATTAAAAAGGAAGCGATTCCGTAACTAATAACCCAGGAATAACCAATGCCTATTAAACCCATAGAGTCACTTAAAACATAACATAGAACAATAAGTAAAAAGAAGATAAGACCATTGAAAAGCATTAAATCATGCATACGATTCTTAATTCGGAGTATTGAACAATAGATATTACATATCACGATGAAAAATGATGATAAGGCTAACAATATTAGCAGGTCAACGCTGACAGAATAATCTTCACCAATAAGGCTAAGAATATTGCTTCCGAAGAGAGCAATTATCGCCACCGAAGGTATTAAAATGATGAAGCTCCCGAGTGACTTGACGACAATTTCCCTTAAGTTTCTATTATAACTTCCTTCAACAAACAGAGATATACCAAAAGCATTCGGAATTACAAAAAGCATTGATGCGATCGCATATGCAATATAATAATATGCAGTGGCTTCCGCTCCCAATAGATTCAAGGTAATTATTGGGATTATCATATTAGGACAGGTCATAAAGAATGTTGCAATAAAATTTCCAAGGCTAAAATAAAATGAATCATCAAGAATTTCCCATTTTATAGATGGAAAATTGATATGTCTAATAAGTATAATCATTGAAACAATAAGAGCAATAACATATCCAATCCCATAAGAAAAGAATATTCCTAGACTCCCAAGATTTATCAAAGGGATAAGAAAGATAATTTTTAAATTTATTAATATACTCTGAAAAAAATGATATTTTGTCCTTCTCATAGCTATGAAGAATGTACCGATTATTGTCGTTATTGAATTCATTAAAAGAAAAATAATGTAAAATATGGCATATTCCTTGATGATTGAGAGTTGAGGAGAAAAAATATCGATTCCGAAAATGAAAAAGATTCCAAGAATTAAAGCTACGAACGTCGTTAAAAAACAACTAGTTCCAAATAAGGCACCACTATCTTTGTCTTTAAAAAATCTTATAACAGAATAATCAAGCCCCATTCTTGAAATAAGAACAAGTAAGGCTATTGAGGAAATAAGCGCTGTTGCGATACCTATCTCATCAACTCTATATAATCTCGCCGCAAGCACCCAAGACACAAAACCAAATGCAGAAAACAATAACGAAGACATCATCAAAAAGAAAGAATTCCTAATTAAAGGATCTTTAAGATAATTTGAAATCAATTCTATCTTCATCGGATATACCCTGAATATAAGGTTAACACAGTCGCGAGATAATTAGTTATATTCAAAACTATTCATTCGCCGCTTAATTGGAATAAAATATATTTTAAATTCCTTGGCCATTTATACGACATAAAGATATGAGTGCCCAAATTGAAAAACCATAATCATAAATAAAAGGATACTAAATATAAGTTGACCAAAAGGAGACGGCAGTATTGATGGGTATTGACAAATACTTCGTGATGCCTTTTCCTCATTTCCTCAAAATATTATGTTAGCTTAATGAATTGAGGACGTGTTATATCTGGCACTACTAAAAATAGTAATTAAATAGTAATTAATAAAATATTGATACATTATTTCATTTTAGAGTTAGAAATGAAAATCATCTCAATGGTCGGCACTCGCCCACAATTCGTCAAGCTTGCGGCATTATCAAAAGAAATCAGAAAAAGACATTGTGAAGTGCTCATCGACACAGGCCAACACTATGACAAGGAAATGGCATCTAACTTCTATTCCGAATTCCAAATCCCCAAGCCAGATTATTCCCTGGGAATAGGCTCCGGAACTCACGCGGAGCAGACAGGGAAGATGCTCATAGAACTCGAAAAGGTACTATCCCAGGAAAAGCCGGACTTGGCAATCGTGTTCGGTGACACGAACAGCACGCTTGCAGGCGCTCTCTCAGCCTCAAAGCTCGGCATCCCGATAGCTCACGTCGAGGCCGGACTAAGGAGCTTCGACAGGAGCATGCCCGAGGAGATAAACCGCATCGTCACGGATCATCTCTCGAGCCTGCTGTTCTGCCCGAACGAGCTGGCGAGACAGAACCTCGCCGCGGAAGGCGTCACCGAAGGGGTATCCGTCG
>DTPJ01000589.1 GCA_011334435.1 Candidatus Poribacteria bacterium
ACAACATCTTGAATGCTCTATTTCCATCATGGATTGTTAAAGAATGGATAAATTTGCCGGAAATCAAACAAGTCATCACATTAAGCCAACGTCTCAAAGAATATTTGATCAAAAATGGAATAACAAATGAAAGCAAAGTTAAAGTTATCCGATCTGGCGTGGATACAGAAAAATTCAATTCATTAAACCAAAAGATGACCTTAGAAAATGAACTCTTCGAAATTAACAATAATGATGACAAAATAATCCTCTACTTTGGTCCTTTATCTACATTCAGAGGAGTTGATACCTTGCTAGCGGCAATTCCAAAAATAGCGAAGAAGTTTCCGTCGGCAAGACTCATTTTGCTTGCAAGGGGATCTTTAAGCACAAGAGAAGAAAGAAAGCTAGCAAAGATGGCAAAAAGCACTAAAAATGTGCATGTTGTAAAGGGAGTTTTAAGAGATGAATTATTGGTTAGCTACTTAAGTTTGGCGGACGTCATAGTTCTGCCTTTTAAATTTTGGCCTCAGGTAGAATGCCCGCTTACACTGCTTGAGGCGATGGCTATGGAAAAACCAGTAATAACGACGAATGTAGGCGCTATACCTGAAATAATAGTCAATAATGAGAACGGAATATTAGTTCCCCCCAAAAAACATGAAGTTTTGGCGGAAGCCATAGTGGAACTTTTAAACGATAAGGAGTTTGCACTAAAAATCGGAGAAAATGCCCGTAGACATGCAGTTAGATTTCATTCTTGGGATATTGTTGTTAAAGAGACTTTGGAGACTTTCACGGATGCACTCAACTATACAGACATAGACGGTTGTGGGTTCTCGCATGAAACATAATCCTTTATATTTTGTTATGACGGTAGATGTTGATCCTCCTCCACCGTCGGCTCCAGACTTAAAAATAGATGAGGGAATACTTTCACTTCTTCAAATGTTTAAGGAAAATGAGATTAAGTCCACATTTTTTGTAACCGCAGTAATGGCTGAAAAGTTTCCGGACTTAATGCGAAAAGTTAAAAGGGATGGACATGAAATTGCGTGCCATGACCTTGACCATTCTCCAATGGTGGACAAACTTAATCTTACAAGGCTCGTGTCTAGATTAAGGATTGCAACGCAATTAATAGAGGATTACGTAGGCGTACGACCCTACGGTTACCGTGCACCATTATTTAAAATAAACCGAAATCAATTAGTTGCGCTTTACAAAAACGGCTATATATATGATTCCTCTATCATATTTTCCCCTTTTTTCCGTTCTCTACGAGTATTTTCTTTCTCGAAACCGTTTTTTGTTTCGATCAACAAAAATGGGTGGTTGATAGAGATACCGGTATCAACCAATCCAATTATGCCATTTCCTATTGGTGGTGCTTACTTCAGGGTCTTTGGGGAAAAATGGGCTAAAGCTGGAATGAAAGTGAATTTCCTTTTCAAAAATCCACTAATTTTCTACATTCATCCAAAAGATATTATTGTCCAAACAAGCGGTCCAAGCTGGTATTCGTATAAAAATACCTCAAAATGTCTCGATTCCTTGAAAGAAATTATAAATTATGCTAAGAAGACTGGGGCAATTTTTATCAAGGCTATTGATCTGGCCTATCTGTTCGCAAAAATCAAAATCTAAATAATAAAAGTTTTGTGATTTAAAATGTGTAATGTACCCGTTACGATAGGTCTCTGTGTCAAGAACTGTGTAGACACGATTAGGAAGACTTTAAACTGCATAATTGGACAGAATTATCCTCATGAATTAATAGAAGTGATAGTGGTTGATGACCAAAGTTCTGATGATACAATACCCTTAATAATTAAAACTTTATCAAATTCTTCAATCAATTTTAAGGTGCTTTCTACTGATGGCAAAGGATTAGGTTTTGCGAGGCAACTTGTTGTAAAAAACGCTAGTGGAAAATACATCCTTTGGGTTGATGGAGATATGATTTTGCCCAGCAATTATATTATGCAACAAGTAAAGTTTATGGAGCGAAATCCAGAAGTTGGAAAAGCGAGAGCAAAGTGGGGCTTTCTCAATGAGGATTCTTTACCAGCTAAACTCGAGAGCTTCAGAGTGCTTACACACTTATCCGGCAATAAGAGCAGATTATTGGTTGGCATTGGTGGATCAATATGTCGTACCTGTGCTTTGAAAGAAATTGGAGGGTTTGATGAAAAAATTCGAGGAGCTGGTGAAGACATAGATCTTTCTGTTAGGCTTGCAATTTCATGGAAA
>DTPJ01000418.1 GCA_011334435.1 Candidatus Poribacteria bacterium
TTAAATTATATTATCTCATGATACAAACATTTGACCTTAAATTAGGGTCAATTATATTATCCTTAATTCAATTACGTCATTTTGAGTGAAAAGAAGATTCTTCACTTTGTTCAGAATGACATTATTAATGATGTTTTTCAATTGGAAATGATATTATGAAAATCTACATTTACCTATTGATTTTATGTCTTTTGTTGACTTTCTCTTTTTATGCAGTCGCAGACGAAAGTATTACAACAAGGAGAACTAATATGGAAAACGTTGATCTTTGGGAGTTAGCTAATAAAAACAGAAATTTGCATAGATTTGCAACTTTATTCACTGCCCAAAATGTCCGTGATCTTTTATCCACTGATGAGGGTATCAAAAACGCTATTGATTGGTGCAAAAAGACAGCGGTAACTCATGCTTTTGTTGAATCTTATCGCGATGGCTATACAGCGGAAAGATCGGCTCTGGAAAAAGCGAAAAGGGCTTTTCTTGATGCTGGGATTGATGTCTCTGGTTGTGTGACGACAACTGCTATCGGAAAGAAAAGCACAGGTTGGAGAGGTATTAGCTGTTATACAGATATTCCAACTCAAGAACGTCTACAAGAGATATTTGAATATACCGCATCTATGTTTGATGAGATAATGATAGATGATTTTCTCTTTACCGATTGCGAATGTGAGGAATGCGTTAAAGCAAAAGGCGATAAAAGTTGGTGGGAATATCGCTGTGATCTGATGGTTAAATTGAGCAGAGAAAGGATATTAAATCCAGCGAAAAAGATTAATCCTAACGTAAAGATAATAATAAAATATCCACAATGGTATGATGAATTTCATCTGCGAGGATATGAGGTCATCAGAGAGACAAAGGACTATGATAAAATATGGGTTGGCACAGAGACCAGAGACCCTGATAACAAAAATTGGGGACGCAAAGCTCAATATGAAGCTTATTATATAATGCGATGGTTAGGGGTGATCGGCGGAGAAAAAACTGGTGGAGGTTGGTATGATCCTTATGGCACTCATCCGCCAACCTATGTTGAACAGGCTCGGCAAACGATACTCGCTGGTGCGAAAGAATCTTTGCTATTTTGCTATGGTTCGTTATTGCATGATACTGGTCCCGCAAATATTGAAAAGCTAAGAACCGAAATCCCTGCGTTATTCAAGTTAGCTGAAATAGTCAAAGGAAAAGAGATAAAAGGTGTCCTCGCCCCAAAACCGCCTAACAGCGATCCACACAAGGAGAGATATATATTTGACTTTGTCGGTATGTTAGGGCTACCACTTGTCCCAACTCCTGATATTAAGCAATCAAAGGCGGTTTTTCTCTCCGCCCATGCGTTAAAAGATCAAGACTTAATCCCAAAGTTACAAAAGATGATTGATGATAAAATCCCATTGCTCATAACTGACGGTCTGCGTGATATGCTAAAAGGAAAGATTGAACTTGATTCTGAGAATATACAGATATTAAATGTTAATGGCGATCCTTGGTCGCTTTACAATTTGGATAGAGAATATCTGTTGAATATGCGAACTAAATTGTTGAAACCTTTTGGCATAAATTTTTCCGCTCCAAACAAGGTCTCGCTTTACCTGATTGGTGATGATTATATCGTCATAGAAAATTTCAATGACGAAAGCATTGACGCAAAGTTCACTATGAAGGGTCTGCGTAATGCAAAAAGTGTTGTTGAATTGCCGATTGACGCAAGTATAGCCTTGATGGTAAAAGATCAAACAATTGATGTCTCTATGTCGCCAAGAAGCGTTATTGCCATTAAGATAGGAGATTAGCTATGGACTTTGGATTAAAGGAAAAAATAGCGATCATCGGCGGATCAAGCAAGGGATTAGGGAAAGCATGTGCGATGTCACTATCACGCGAAGGTGTTAATGTGGTAATTTGTGCCAGAAATCAGAGCGAACTTGAACAAACAGCAAAAGAGATAAGAGACAAATTTAAAAACAAGGTGCTTGCCATTCCTGCTGATCTATCATCTTATGAAGATATAAGAAAATTGGTTGATGAAACTATAAAGGAGTTTGGAAAGATAGATATTCTTGTCAACAATACAGGCGGTCCCAAGCCCGGTAGTTTCTTTGACCTTGATGATCAAGATTGGGAAAATGCCTTCCAAAAATTGCTTATGTATGTTGTCAGGATTTGCAGAATGGTTATCCCATATATGAAAGATCAGAATTGGGGCAGAATTATCAATCTAA
>DTPJ01000487.1 GCA_011334435.1 Candidatus Poribacteria bacterium
CGGGAGGAAAAACATAGTCAATCTTACTTCCTTCTGCTGATATATTTGTAGAAATAGGCGTCAATGTGTTTGGTGATTCAAAAGTGTTATGTGCATGAATATCGCTATGTGTTAATGCCTCCGCTTTTGCAGATTTTATCCTGCCATCATAAATTGAAATAGTGGTCTCAACAGGCATATCCGCATGGGGATTGACAACAGTTAAAAATAGATTATTGTCTTTTAATGATGCAGAGCCAGCTAATCCAAAGAGCCTTGAATTGCCGACGGATATGTCTTCAGCTTCAAATGCTACCCTTAAAGATGTAGCGCCCTGATGTTGAGCATACATACAATAGATATAACCAGTTGGAGTTATTAACATCTTTTCTTCTTCGGTCAATATAACTGCTTGAAGGACATTTATTGTTTGTGCAATATTAGCCATTACAACTTTATCCGCATGGCGATTGAATATGTCAAGTGTCAATCCAGCAATAAGTGCATCTCTCAATGTGTTTTGTTGCCATAGGAATTGTGGTATTTGCCCTGGGGCGGGTGGATGCCAAGTTCCCCATTCATCAACAATAAGACCGATATTTCTGTTCGGATCATAGCCGTCCATTATAGCCCTTTGCTGAATAATTAAGTTTTCCATCAATGATGAACGATGTATAAGCTGATACCATTGATCTACTGTATATTCGGTTGATGTGCCTGCTGTTCCGCAATAATAATGGGCAGAAAATCCATGTATTCTACGATACCGTCCCAATTTTTCAAAAAATCTATGCGTCCAATTAGTATCATTTCCAGAAGGACCACAGGCGATAAGATATAAAGGCGCACCATAAAAATCAAATAGAAAAGTTGAGAAACGTTTATATTCAATAGCATAATCTTCTGGGGCAAAGTTTCCTCCACAGCCCCAATTTTCGTTTCCAACACCCCAATATTTCACTTTAAAAGGTTCTGGATGACCATTTTCAGCCCGCTGTCGTGCAAGTGTGCTATCACCTGAAAAATTGCAATATTCAACCCAATTACGCATTTCGTCAGGAGACCCACTGCCAACATTTCCGCAGATATAAGGCTCTGCACCTACAAGACGACAAAATTCAATAAATTCGTGTGTTCCAAACTCATTTGTGTCTATAACTTGCCCCCAATGCACGTTTACTGTTCTAGGACGTTTTTCTCTTGGTCCGATTCCATTCTGCCAATGATAATCGTCAGCATAACAGCCTCCTGGCCATCTAATTACAGGCGGTTTCATCATTTTCAGGGCGTCAATCACATCATTTCTTATGCCATTAGTGTTTGGTATTGATGAATTCGTGCCTACCCAGACACCCTCGTATATACATCTGCCTAAATGCTCAGCAAAATGCCCGTATATGTTAGGATTGATTCTGCCAATTTTCTCATTTAAATAAACTCTAATGTTTGCTGACATCATTCTACCTCCGTATATTATTTTGTCTTTTAACTTTTCAATATAACTTAACATTAATATTATGCCATAGTCCAAACAACTTTTCAATCCATTATTTGTCTTAGATTATGAGCGTTTTTATGATGATAGAAAAAACCGAGGATAAATCGAAGCGGATACTGTATTAATTTAGCAGGTAATTCAAAGTAATCAGTTCCTTTAATGCTCTAACCCAAGCTCTGGAAGCATGTTGACTATGAAAAGATGGCATTGATGCTTGCTCTGTATAAACATCTTTGTATCTAAAAATGTCAAAACTTATGCTTTGATCCTCTCTTCTCTCCATTGTAGGTCTGCGTCCAACAAAATTGCTTAACTCTCCATTTCTTGTCAACTCTATTGCCTTTCCTATTCTCCTCGCTCCTGATATTGTCCAACTCATTCCACGACCCTTCATCCTATCTGCAAAAAGATTTGATTCATTACCTTCCATCGCTCCTAATCCTCTCGCTCCTTCTGGTATCTCCATTGATGTCACTTGCTTACGCCAGTCTATTCCACTATCAAGGCTTCTTAATACGTGCTTACGTTCTTTCTTTGATACCTTTTTGTTGCCTACTAAATTAATACAGTATCTTTGATCACCGAAAATCATTTCCCTTGACAATTTTTTGTCACCAAAATATATTAATGTCAAATTTATTGCAATCCTCAAAAATTATATTTTTGTTGACACTATGCAACTAAAGTATTATACTGATTTTTGGAATCAGAATGGAGGTTAACATGCGCGGTGTTGTATTATTAGGC
>DTPJ01000709.1 GCA_011334435.1 Candidatus Poribacteria bacterium
AGTTCTTTCGGCTCTCTCGTTATCAATTTTGACTTCAAACTTTCATCAGATTTAACTTTATCAAGAATTAAGCTTCTTTTCCCTCTTGCAAGAGCCATAAGCACCATTTTTTTGCCCTCTTCACGGACAGCGGTAGCCGATGCATGTGCTTCAAGGCAATCAATATGCCCGCAACCGCAAAATCTGCTTCCTCTTCCGTGTGGCACTGGTATAGAGACGTGTCCTAATTCTGCACCTCTGAATTTATCTCCTTGCCATTTAATACAACGTTTTTGCTCTTTTATAAACAGAATCACGCCACCGCCGATGCCAGTTCCTAACGTATATACAACGATAGTTCCGTCTTCCCATCCGCCAAATTGTCTTTCTCCGTCTGCTGCGACATTTGCATCGTTATCTACGATAATTTTAAGTTCCTTGAATTCTTCTTCAAGCAGTTTGCCAACAGCAAGACCCTCATACTTCGGCATATTAGGCGAATGACCGATAACTTGTCTTTCGCCGTCCCATGACGGAATACCCAAACCGATAGCCTTAACTTTGTTATCTAAAAGCTCTTTGATAGTAGTCTTCAGATTTTTCATAAATTCTTTCGGGTCCTCAACAGTAGTAACGACTTTGATGTCGCTTTTTAACTGTCCAGAAGCACTAACTACCGCGAGCTTGGTTGTTGTTGCGCCAAGGTCTACGCCAATGACTTTATCGTCTCTTCCTACCATTACTGCACCTCGTTTTACTCTTATAATCAACAATTTAATGATTGAAATTTTTATGATTTTATTAAAAATCTCTTGATATGATATTACAAACTAAAATTTAAGTCAACCAGAATATTTCTGAATTTCTGAAAAATCACTGGCATCAAGTATCAATTTTAGATTCAACATCTAATTTAACTGTCCTTTTTGAATTAACGCCATTATATCCATTCCATAGGCTATTGTTATATGAACGATAACTCCGCCAAATATTGACCGTGTCCTTAACGAGAGCGTTCCCAAAGCGATCCCCGCGATTATTGACCCTATTGTCTCTGCGGCAGGTTTTCCAAAATGGATCATAACATAAGGAATATTCATTACAAAGATTGACAGCGATCCGATATATCTAGCCAAAGAAAAAACCATAAATCCGCGAAAGAAAAATTCAATAATGACAAAGTATAGACCATAAGATAGTTCCCATATAATTAAAGCTGTTAATGAACTTCCTGCATCTTGATAAAGTGGGTAATGCTCTGAAAAACTCTTTGAAAATGAGACCAATACTACCAATGGCAAAACGACAAGGATCATCGCTATATATAGCCATTTATATCTTGCAATGCCTTTTAATGTCCAACCATGATCTTTGAGTTTCTCATTGAACGCAAGCCGAATATAAACATAAGGTGTGATCAGATAGAGGATAACACAGGCGAAGGTTGAATATAGTCTTGACCAGATTGATGGTAGAGGCAAGTTTATGACGAAATCGCCGAAATTATTGGCAAAAAATTTTGATTGTCCGTAATATCTTTGAATTACGATCAGGAATATGATTAGTATTATAGAACCGATACATTTTAAATCTACTTTGTCTTTAATATAATCTGCATCTATAATTGACCACTGCTCAATAGTGAACTTGCGTATTATTTTAATAAGCTTTGGGGTCATAGAAATCTATGTCTTAATTATAAAGCAAAGCCAATCAATAGCATACTCTAAAAAGCGTTAAAGATTAAAACTAAAAAAGGCTTGAAATTTATGTCTTATTATGCTATTCTTATAGCTTTGATGAAATCTTACAATTGATAATACAATATATGCTGAAGATTCAAAACTGAGAACTGCACAAATCTATACAAGAGGTGAAAAACTATGTCAAAAGTATGTCAGATATGCGGAAAAGGTCCCGTAGTCTCATTGTCAGTTGCCCGAAGAGGAAGAAAACTTAGGAGTGGAAAAGAACGTTATATAACAGGAAAAACAAAAAGAAGACAACTCCCAAATCTTCATAGGGTCAAATTAAACTTAAATGGAACAATAAAAAGAGTTAGAATATGCACCAGCTGCTTAACATCTAAGGCAGTCAAAGCAATATAGATAGTTTGGCTACTTGCGCTAATTCTTTTTGATTTTTAATATTGTGAGATGCTATCCTTTCTAAAAAATTATAAATATTAAAAGAAAGTAGCATCTCCATAGCAAATTATGAATTTTCTTGTTATTTCCTGC
>DTPJ01000608.1 GCA_011334435.1 Candidatus Poribacteria bacterium
AGGTCGGAAGAATATCCGGAATAGAGTCTGTCCCATCAAAATTATTAACCGCTTTGATAAATCCTTTTGTTCTTTTAGGGCTTTTTGTATTTGGTATAAGTGCGTTATCATGGTTAATCGTCCTTTCAAGAGTTAAACTCAGTATCGCATACCCAATGGTAAGTTTGGGATATGCTGCTGTTGTGATTCTCTCATGGCTTATCTTCAAAGAACCACTAAAATTAGTTTCACTTGTTGGTTGTGCAGTAGTAATAATTGGTGTATTTCTCATATCAAGAGGATTGTAACCTGCCAATGCCAAATATCGTTTCGTCAAATCTAACTCGGGCAGTGATCGCTATCATCTTATCAGTTATCCCTGGATTTGGTCATTTATACCTTCGTCAAATCTTTAAGGGATTTGTGCTAATTCTAAGTATTGTCCTTGCCATAATCATAATCTGGTTTGCAATATCAAATAAAGACTTTAAGCTAATTGATCTGCGCGAAAAACAAGTTATGTTTAATCCAGCAATGAAAACAATATCAATCTTTGGTCAACATATCAGAGTTACTGAAATTATGAAGGTTACTGGCACAATTCAACTGCTTTTTACATGGTTTTATAGCGTATTTGATACTTTAAGGGAATTAAAAAAACCTAAACAAACTGCTAATTAAAGGAGAAAGACTATGGCTGACAAAAAAATACCGATAGGGCTTCAACTTTTCTCTGTCCGTGGCGAATGTAGCAAGGATTTATCCGCTACATTAAAATCTGTTGCTGATATAGGATATGTCGGCTTTGAACCATGGGGCTATGGAGGCGACAAACTTGAATGGATGGGACATAGTCCAAAAGACATCAGAAAAATGGCTGATGATAACGGGCTAAAATGCTGTGGGATACACTTGTCAACTGGTGCATTGATGGGCGATAACCTTTCCAGAACCATTGAGTTAAATCAAATATTAGGAAATAACTTTCTCATCATCGCCGCTGATAGCCAAAGAATGAAAACTTATGATGGGATCATGGAATTGGCAAAAATATTGAACGAGGCATCAGAAAAACTGAAACCTTTGGGCATGTATAGCGGATACCATGCTCACGGATTTGACTTTGAAAAAATTGATGGCAAGCCCGCATGGGATATACTGTTTAGCAACACAAATAAAGATGTAATAATGCAAATGGATATAGGGAACTGTGCAAGCGGAGGCGGAGACCCTATAGCCGAATTGAAGCAATTTCCGGGTCGTGCAAGATCGGTTCATTTGAAAGATTATGGCGGACCGCCAGATTCCGTCATCGGTGAAGGAGTTGCAGATTGGAAAGAGATATTCCGTCTTTGTGAAACTGAACATAATACTGAATGGTATGTCGTAGAAGAAGGCGGAAGAGACGGTCTTGGCTTTGATATTTGCAGACGAAGCTTTGAAGCACTTAAACGTATGGGAAAAGTTTAAGGTTTGAAGGTTAAAGGCTCTATGTAATTGTCAAATTTATACTCAAGGCTATTTAATTTTTGTTGTCATTTGTTTAAACTTTTCTACCTTTGGGTATTACTTAACTTTTTCTGCCATTTGGATATTACTTAACCTTTTCTGCAATTTGGATATTACTTAACCTTTTCTGTCATTCACTTAATTTTTTCTGTCATTCATTTAATTTTTTCTGTCATTCATTTAATTTTTTCTGTCATTCCTGCGCAAGCAGGAATCCAGTTTTAGAAAATCATGACCATAGAAAAATTAAATAAAAAATTAAATAGCCTTGCTTTAGCCTTTTTATTCAATGAGACTGATCCAATTTTTAGCTTTTTCAACACGAGCTAAAATCGCCTGATATAAGCCATCAGCTGTTTCTTTAAGTGTTCGTTGAGAGTTTGTATATTTATTCAATTTCACTGCGGAATCCACTTGATCGATCCATTCCTGCCTAACTGTCTCAACACCAGACAAAGCACCTGCAAGACCACCAGCTATTGCAGCAAGACAATCTGTATCCCTTCCAAAGTTTACTGCCCCGATTATCGCGTCGCTTGCATTCCCTTTTGTAACCTTGAATACCGCAAAAGCCTTTGTAACCACTTCATTTGCCCACGATTGAGTATAAGCAATGCCTGTGCCGTTATAGATTTTGTAGAAATCGTCTCTCATATCAAAAACGTTATCATATTTATTCGCTATATCTAATCCCCGCTTCAATTCCCATTTTATCCTTGGATGTGCATA
>DTPJ01000205.1 GCA_011334435.1 Candidatus Poribacteria bacterium
ACTTCGTATAGAAAACAAGACCATGCTATGGACGTCCGTATAGGCATAGAAGGCTGGTTTATTCACGAAACAACAGGAGTTAGACTCGGCGTTAATCCTACGTCTTTATCATCAGGTCTTAGTTACCGAATATTTTTATCAAGATTAGAGTTACAGTTAGATTATGCTTTTATTTATCCATTTTTGATCCTTGATAGTTACGGCTCTCATAAAATAGCGATTATCCTGAGATTTTGATCGCCAAATCTTTTTCTCTCATCTGCGATATTTTTCTGCGAACTTGCATCAAAGTTTCTTGTAGCTCATTTATTCTATTGTTGAGTGTAGAAATAGTATTTCTTAGAGTTTCAATATAACTCTCAAGTTGACTTTCAATTGTCTGAAATTCTGTAATATCCATAGCAAGTCTCATCCTCTCTAACAAAATTTTGTAATTATTTCAGCAGGATTCCCACGTTGATCTATCGGCAGAATTGAAAATAAACTTTAGTCTGATAATAATTTTATTTTCTCATTAGGATTATCTGTGCTTTGTCTTCTTTTGCCGCAGTTTCAAACATCCTTTTTAAGTTATGATATTCGGAGGATGAGATGACAGGGGTTTTAAAAGTCAATGATGTTGTATATTTGACAGATGTATCATTTGTTTTTTCGTATTTTCTAATGAATGTCCCAAATTCGTGTTCAATTGATACATCTTTTGGCAATGAGACTAATTTATAATTGTCAGGAATTGAGATCATCAAATCTTTTTGGATAGACATATTGTATCCGAGATGAAAATCGTATTTTCTTTCATCATTTCCACCGACAAGCCCTGCATAAGCGGAGAAGTCCTCACTTGGCAATGGTAATATAAGCATTTCACCGAGATCGGACAGATATTTAGGGCAAGTAAATTCAATTTTGACTTCCATAGGAACGTTTAGATCGCTAACGTCTGATATTGTAAACTCATTCACAATTGCCCCCGGATAACGTTGATTTATTATGCTCTCTATTAATTTTCTCCGTTCATTAGATTTCATTAATTTATATATAGATTTGAGAAACATATCAGCTTGTCCTTTTGCTATTGTCTTTTCCCAACCTTTTATTGTGCCATCTTCGGCAATTGTTATTTCCCCATTTGAGTATATTTTATTTAATTCAGGGGGAAATATTGGCGTGTTGACAAATTTTCCGCCGTCTTTATCAATAACAAAGACTTTCCGTCCTTGATCGCCTGCTGGAAGATCGCCAAATCTGCAAGTTGAAACAGTAGGATCAAGCCATAGATAATCCCCGTTATCCAAAGGTATAGCAGTTATGACATGCGAAAATTGGGCGATTGACGGTATCGCGAGATTTACTGATTTACTTGGCGCTGGGCTAACAAGGACCTGATAAGCGGTGACTCCGATATGTCTTAACATCGCTATTAAAAGAGTAGTTTTATCTTTGCAGTCCCCATATTTATATGTGAATACGTCTATTGCAGAGGTCGGCTCATAGGCGCCAAGCCCTAATTCTATTGCTACATATCTAATTTGTGATGCCACATATTCATATATTGCCCTTATTTTTTCTTCCTTAGACTCCTTACCAGCAACCAATTCTTGGGTTTTTTCCTCTATTATCTCATCATAAACAGTCATCGCAGATTCATGCTTTTTTATCGTATATATGTCCTTCCCATCAACTATTTTCCAACCTATACCCTCTATATCTGTTGATAAAACAGCGTTTTGGGATAAGTTAATACCCTTATCAGAAAAAGTCTTTATCAGGTTTTCTGATATTATCCCATTATCAAGATCAGGTTGAAAATCAAAGCTAATGTCAAATAGCGGTAACGCATCAAGTTGTTCTTTTGGATCGGCAAGGTCTTTATACCATTTATAAACATTGTCCCATGATTCATCTGATGTAAAGAAAAGATTTGGAACGATCTCCTCTAAAGGTGGCATAGCATCTTCAATAAAGATCGCGGGCATATCTTTTGCGATCCATATATAAGTCATAGTCTTTTCTTCCTCTGTAATAATAGGGTCTATTTGGCAGTTGCTTAACTTCCAGTTTATTTTTTTATCTTTTGGAACTCTGAGAACACATTTAGCATTCTGAATAGGCTCTAATCCCTGAAAGTCCATTCCACCCCATATCCATGATTTTCCGTCTGAGTCTTCAGCATCTTCCACAGTAGCCTTAAACTCTATGATCGCACCGGGCATTAA
>DTPJ01000555.1 GCA_011334435.1 Candidatus Poribacteria bacterium
ATAAAAATGAAAATGCTCCACATTTGTCATTCCCGTGAAAACGGGAATCCAGAAAAATTATGATAAAGGAATGGATTCCTGATGCAGTTTACCCCTGCGAAGCTTGTCCCTGTGAAAGCAGGGAGCAGGGAGTAGGGGCAGGAATGACTGATGACTGGTCCTTTAGAGACCCAATGGATTTTACCTTCTAAAAGGATTAGTATTTTCTTTCTCCAATCTACTGGTGACAAATTTATTGTTGACAAACTTTTTCATAGGTGAAATTGTTTTACTTAATGAGCATTTTCATATAAACATTTAATTAAACATTTAATTCAAACTTTGATAAATACTGGTTTCTGATAGCATCTCAGAATTACCAGAATCTATTTACTAAATCACTGACTACTGATCACTGATTACTGATAAAAAGGTGGTTTTTGCTTGGAAAATAAGGTTCTATCAAATAATATTGCTTTAGAAGATTCATCAGAAGCCCAAGACCTTTTCGGTCAACATGATAGTTATCTGCGATTAATTGAGAGAAGTTTTGATGTAAAAATTGTCGCAAGAGATTGTAATGTAGAAATCATCGGTGAAAAGAACGAATCAGAGCAAGTGACAAGGGTTTTTGAGGAACTATTGGGCTTGCTTCGCAACGGGCATATCATCAAATCTGATGATGTGAAATATGCTATAAGAATGATAAAAGGTGGAAAAGAGCTTAATTTAGACGAGATAGCATCTGGTGCGATAACTGTTTTTTCCAATAAGATCATAAGACCAAAAACGAAAGGACAGAAATTATACGTATCAGCTATGCGAGAGTATGATCTCGTCTTTGGCATTGGTCCTGCGGGAACAGGAAAGACCTACCTAGCAATGGCAATGGCTGTTTCTGCGTTAAAGAAAGGAGATGTTGGCAGAATTATATTAACTCGTCCCGCAGTAGAAGCAGGAGAAAGACTTGGATTTTTGCCCGGTGATCTATTGGCGAAGGTTGATCCCTATCTTAGACCATTATATGATGCGTTGTATGATATGATGCCTATGGACAAAGCAGAGATGTTTATGGAAAGGTCTATAATAGAAGTTGCTCCACTTGCGTTTATGCGTGGTCGGACGCTTAATAATTCATTCGTTATATTAGATGAGGCGCAAAATTCAACTTGTGAACAGATGAAGATGTTTTTAACAAGGCTCGGATTTGACTCCAAAGCTGTGGTAACAGGCGACATAACTCAAATTGACCTCCCACAAGATAAAAAATCTGGTTTGTTAGAAGCACAAACAGTGTTATCTAATGTTGAAGGGATTAAATTTTCTTATCTTACCAGCGAGGATGTTGTGCGTCATGAGTTAGTTCAAAAGATAATTGATGCTTACGAATCTGCAAAATCCAGCGGTCGTATATAAGAGGTGATGGCTAAATGCAGATTCCCTGGTTTAAATCTAAAAGAATTGCTGTTAAAAAAAGAAGTAATGGAACAGGTAAATCTATATCGGAACGTTTAGAAATATTAGGCAAGATCAAACTTCATTGGTGGTTAGCCGGTGTTGCTTTTGTAGCTATTATATCGTGGTTAGTCTTTCCATCAGAATATCGTCAACAACAGATTAATCTGAACGAATTTAAACTCGGTGAGA
Organism: Candidatus Poribacteria bacterium; assembly: GCA_011334435.1. Classification (GTDB taxonomy): domain Bacteria; phylum Poribacteria; class DTPJ01; order DTPJ01; family DTPJ01; genus DTPJ01. Next base: position 1,627 of record DTPJ01000555.1, read on the forward strand.
AAAGCCCAAAAACCGTTGTTTCCAATGTCAATTTTGATTATAGAGAAACAATTGAAAATGAAGAAGAAAGACAAAGAATAATCGCTAATGTTCCGCCAGTATTTGAACTTGATTTTCAAGGGCTAAAGAAAATTGATGAGCAGTTCAACATCGTCTATAAAGTAAAACATGACAAAATGGTTACTAACAAGCTTAAACAGATAAAGGAATTATTTTATATAGAACCATCAGATAAGGTCGGAAATTTGTTAATATGGTCGTCAGATGAATTGCTTAGAAATATGAGAGATGAAACCATGCGAATTCTATCTGACGTTCTCATGCGAGGCGTTATCGCAGATAGCAAAGATGCAAATTTTGCCCAAGAGTTAGCTAAAATAGACTATCTTAAACCGAAATGGAATGAAATTAAAAACCAAATAGAAAGCGAAACAGGGCTTACTGCAACAGATGAGCAAATTGCGGAAAAACTAAACATAACTATTATAAATAAATCATCTGGTTCGGTAAGTGAAAAAACCGTCTCTGTGAAGGATTTAATATCTTGGTCAGAAGCTCAGATAATTGTCAGAAATATG
>DTPJ01000265.1 GCA_011334435.1 Candidatus Poribacteria bacterium
ACGGATTATGACGGCGTTTCCTTCTTTATCAAAGCTGATCCAGCGGTTGTTGTTAGTGCAACTGCTTCTGAAAAAGACGAAACTTGGATTGTTGGAAGTTGGCATGTGCCAAAGAATTGGATGGAGATAAAAGTGCCGTTTACAAAGTTTACGCCGCACGGTCAGGAGTCCGGAAATAAAGTATTAGAGTTATGCAATCTGCGAAGTCTTTCATTCAAGATAGCAAGAGATCATAGCTTCGGTAATAAACCAAGACCAGCCGAAGGTGAAATAGGTAAATTCTGGGTGGACGAGATCAGATTTTACAAAGCTACCCCAAGCAAAGACGTCCTCGCTAGTAAATAGCAATTATAACTCAAATATAAAGGTCACATCGGATGAAAGCGATTTATCCAGTGACCTTTTTCTTTAACCAATTTTAGCTTTTTATAATTAGGAAATGGGTGATTGTTCTGAAAATAGATAGAAGACAATTCATAAAACAGGCAATATCAACAGTTGCATTAGCATCTACCTGCAAGCTGTGGAATGCAGAATCTTCAACTGGCACGGCAATATACAGAGGCAAAAAAGACCCTTCTACCAAGATTGATAGCATACCTCGCAAAAGTGAAGTAACGCTTACTGAGGCAAAGTATTATCGTCCAACTGGCAAAAGTGTCCAGTGCACATTGTGTCCTAAGTTCTGTGTTGTTCCTGAAGGCGGAGCAGGATTTTGTAGAATTAGAGTTAATAAAGACAGGAAACTTTATACGCAAGTCTATGGACAGCCTTGTAGTGTAGCATTTCATCCAATGGAACAAGGACCTGTATTTCATGCTTTTCCGGGGGCAAGATGTATCGCATTGGCAACTGCGGGATGTAATCTCAGATGCAAATATTGCCAAAACTGGCAGATGAGTCAATTTGATGCGACAGAAACTGACAATTACGATCTCCCTCCGAAAGCAATTATACAGCTTGCCAAGGAAAATAACTGCTCAATCATCGTATTTGCTTACACTGAGCCAATTATCTATTACGAGTATGCGGTGGACATAGCAAAGTTGGCAAGATCAGCAGGGCTTAAGACTGTCCTTGTAACTGCTGGATACGTAGATGTCCAACCGTTAAAAGATTTCTGCTCGTGTATGGATGTAATTAGAGTTGATTTGAAAGGGTTTAGAGAGGAATTTTATAAAGATGTAGTCTCTGGAACACTTCAGCCTGTGCTTACTGCTATAAAGACAGTCCATAAAGAAGGGACATGGCTTGAAATAGTGGACCCGCTTGTCCCAAAATTTAATGATAGTCCTGACGAAATAGAGGATATGAGTAAGTGGATATTAGAAAACGTTGGTCCTGATGTTCCGCTTCATTTCCTAAGATTCTTTCCCGCATATAAGATGAGAAACCATCCGCCAACGCCAGAAAATATTCTGACAAGATCAAGGGATATTGCTATGAAAGTTGGCTTAAAGTATGTTTATCTCGGAAATATGCCCGGACATAGCGGAGAGAACACTTATTGCCCTAAATGTGGAAAAAGACTTATCGTCAGGACAGGTTATTTAGGTATAACAGAAAATAATATCTTAAATAATAAATGCAAATTCTGCGGGTATCCAATACCGGGTCTATGGACATTGTAAAACGATCAATTTATTGATTTCAGAAAAGTATTAAATACGAAGGGACATGGAAAACCACGCCTCTTATAGACCAGATACTGCCAACGACAAATTCACCTAAGATAAGTCCAAGAAAGAACGGAATGCCTTGTCTATGCAATTTAAGTCCGCCTATTTTAAGTATAGCGTATTTGATCGCCCAACTTATGAATATTGACGACCAAAAAACGTTCATAGACCAGCTACTTGACACAGCAAATCCTGCGGGATGCAATGACCACCATATAAACCGCATCCTCATGCTTGCTAATATGATCGTGGAGATTGTTCCTACACCTATAGCTATTGCACCAGCAGGATCGGGCTGAGTTGGATTATAGAGCCAGCCTTGCAACCTATCAAATGGTTGCCAGCCATACCCATAAGGACCACCTTGCTTATAGCCTGCATGTAAATATGCCCATATTGATATTGGAGTTGCCACCAAAATTGACAATAGCATCGCTATCATAAATTTGCGATTATCCGCACCCGATCTTTCTGCTAATTTAAATCCCTCCAATTGATGAGGCATCGGATGACCCCTATATGC